>JAYVZV010000115.1:0-3120 GCA_043782995.1 Acidimicrobiales bacterium
GGGCGACGTCGGAGAGTCGGCTGGTTCGACGCCGTCATGGCCCGCCAGGCCGCCCGACTCAACTCGCTCACCGAGATCGCCCTCACCAAGCTCGACGTCCTCGACACCCTCGAGGAGATCTCGGTCTGTGTCGGTTACGAGGCCAACGCGGTGCGCTACGACTATCCGCCGTACCACCAGTCGGTCCTGCACGACGTCAAGCCCGTCTACGAGACGCTGCCCGGCTGGGGGACCGACATCACGGCGTCGACCAAGTACGACGACCTGCCCGGTGCGGCGAAGGACTACGTGCGGTTCCTCGAGGAGACCATCGGCGTCACCATCTCGGTGGTGGGCGTGGGCCCGGGCCGAGAGCAGTTCGTCCGACCCTCGTGAGTCGCTGCGTCGTCGTCGGTGCGGGCGCACGCGAGCACGCCCTGGCGTGGGCCCTCTCGCGTGACGCCGACGTGGTCGTCACCCCGGGAAACGTCGGCATCGCGGCCCACGGCATCTCGTGCGTGGAGACACCGTCCACCGAGCTAGAGGCCGACCTCTTCGTCGTCGGTCCCGAGCAGCCACTGGTCGACGGCCTCGCCGACCGCCTGCGCGCCCAGGGCAAGGTCGTCGTCGGTCCCGGGGCGGCCGGGGCGGCCCTCGAGGGGTCGAAGGCCTACCTGAAGGAGTTCCTGGCGGCGGCCGGCGTACCGACTGCGGCGTACGGCACTTTCACCGACGAGGAGAGAGCCCGGGAGTTCCTCCGCTCGATGGCCCCGCCCTACGTCGTGAAGACTGACGGCCTCGCCGCGGGCAAGGGCGTGCTGGTCACCGACGACCTCGACGAAGCGACGAGGGACGTGACCTCCAAGCTGCGGGGACACTCGTTCGGCGCCGCCGGTCGCACGGTCATCATCGAGGAGGGCCTCGTCGGCGAGGAGTGCTCGCTGCTCGTGCTCTGCGACGGAAGCGACGTCGTCGCCCTCGCGCCGGCCCAGGACTTCAAGCGGGTCGGCGACGGCGACGTCGGAGCGAACACCGGGGGCATGGGGGCCTTCGCGCCCATGGCGGCGATGACGCCGGACCTCGTCGCCCGGGTGCTCGACGAGATAGTGGCCCCGACGGTCGCCGAGCTGAAGCGGCGCGCCATCGACTTTCGCGGCGTGCTGTACGCCGGCGTGATGCTGACCCCTCGGGGGCCCACGCTGCTCGAGTACAACGTCCGTTTCGGAGATCCCGAGACCGAGGTGCTGGTCCCGCTCTACGGGAGCGGCCTCTACGACCTCCTGGCGCGCGTCGGCGAGGGACGTCTCGCCGACGCCACGCCCTCGCCCTCGGGCGCCGCCGTCACGGTCGTACTGGCCTCGCACGGCTACCCACAGGGCTCGCGCCGGGGCGACGTCATCTCGGGGCTCGGGACGAACGGTCAGCTCGCCCGAGCGATCGACGGCGTCACCGTGTACCACGCCGGGACCGCGCTCGACGTCTCGGGCCGGTTCGTCACCCACGGCGGGCGGGTACTCGCGGTGACCGGCGTCGGGGACACCGTCGTCGACGCCCGACGTCGCGCGTACGAGGGCGCGGCCCTCGTAAACTTTGAGGGAAGAGTCATGCGCCGCGACATCGCCGATGGCGCGATCTAGGAGAGACGAATGATCCCGAGGTACTCCCCGAATGACGTCGCGGTGCTCTTCAGCGACGAGAGCCGATTCGACGGAATGCTCGAGGTGGAGCTGCTGGCCGCGGAGGGACTCGCGTCGATCGGTGCGCTGCCCGCCGACGAGGTGGGGCGACTGCGCGCGCGCCGCCCGATCGTCGACGCGGCGTTCGTCCGGGCGGTCGACGAGCGCGAGCAAGTCACCAACCACGACACGGCCGCCTTCGTCGACGTCGTCCAAGCGGCGATCGGGATGCCCGAGGCCGCCTGGGTCCACTACGGACTGACCTCGAGCGACGTCGTCGATACCGCGCTCTGCCGGACTCTCGCCACGGCGATGGACATCGTCATCGACGAGGCGATCAATCTGCGCGACGCGCTGACGCGTCGCGCGGTCGAGTCGATCGACGTGCCGATTGCCGGTCGCACCCACGGTATGCACGCCGAGCCGACGACCTACGGCGCGAAGTTCTCACTGTGGGCGCTACAGGTCCAGCGTGACATCGAGCGCGCTCGGCGCGCGCGCGTGTCGATCGCGGTGGGCAAGCTCTCCGGCGCCGTCGGGACCTTCTCCAATATCGACCCCGCGGTCGAGGCGTACGTCTGCGAGCACCTCGGACTGGTGGCGGTGCCCGCGACCCAGGTGATCGCGCGAGATCGCCACGCCGAAGTGCTCTACGCGTGCGCCTCGATCGGCACGGCCGTCGAGCAGTTCGCCCTCGAGGTCCGTCATCTCGCGCGCAGCGAGGTGGGCGAGGCCGAGGAGCCGTTTCGCGCAGGCCAGAAGGGCTCGTCGGCGATGCCCCATAAGCGCAACCCGGTACTCTCCGAGCGACTGTGCGGCCTGGCTCGGGTGCTGAGGGGATATCTGCAGGCCGGCCTCGAGGACGTGGCGCTCTGGCACGAGCGCGACATCTCGCACTCCTCCGTCGAGCGGATGATCGCGCCCGACGCCACCACCACGCTGGCCTACATGCTGGAGCGCGCCACGGCGCTCGTCGACGGGCTGGTCGTCAACGTCGAGGGCCTGCAGAGGAACCTCGATCGCGCCGGCGAGCTCTACTTCAGCGAGGCCGTGCTGCTGGCGCTGGTGCAGCGGGGGCGGCCGCGGCAGGCGGCCTACGAGATCGTGCGGCGCTGCGCGATGAAGGCGCTCGGCGGCGAGGGGCGCTTCCGGGCGCTGCTCGCGGAGGACGCGGAGCTCCAGAGCCTCCTGCCCAGGGAGGAGCTGGAGCGCTGCTTCGATCTCCAGGGCGCGCTCGCGCACGTGGGGACGATCATCGATCGGGCCATCGGCGCGAGCTGAGCGTCACCGGCCCTTCTCCTCCGCGGGGACCGCCACGTAGTGCGTGCGCCCGTCGCGCAGCACCAGGAGCACGTGGGCGCGCTTGTCGTTCTTGCCGAACGCCTGGTCCACGTCCCTGGGGCTCTTCACGGGCGCGCGGTCGACCTCCTGGATCACGTCGCCGGGCCGGAGCCCGGCCTCGGCG
>JAYVZV010000116.1:0-3111 GCA_043782995.1 Acidimicrobiales bacterium
GTCATGACCGTCATCGCCCTCTTCTCCGCGCTCTTCAGCCTGATATTCGTGATGACCGGCGGCGGCCCGGGCTACGCCACCACGACGATGGAGTTCCTCATCTACCAGACCGGATTTAACCAAGGTGACTTCGGCACGGCGGCCCTCTACGGGCTCATCTTGTTCGTGCTCACCGCCATCGTGGGCGTGGTGCAGTTGCGCCTGATCGGTTCGGACGAGTGACGACGACCCTCGAGAACGACGAGCGTGTCGACCCGACTCCCCCGCTTCCCCCGACGGCCCCGCGCCGTCGCCGGCGCACCGGTCGCGTCGTGCTCTTCGCCGCCATGGTCGGCGTCGCCGTCGTGATGCTCTACCCCTTCTGGGTCATGATCTACAACAGCTTGATGACCGAGGCGCAGTTCCTCGCCGGCCGCGGCTTCTCGCTGGGCAGTTGGAAGGCGCTCTCGTCGGTCATCCCCGTTGGCCAGGAGGTGCTCAGCTCCACGATCATCTGCAGCGCCTCGATCGTCATCATCCTCGCCATTGGACTGCCGGCCGGCTTCGCCTTCTCCAAGCTGCGCTTCCGTATGTCGACGATCATCTTCCTCGTGATCGTCTCGGCGATGATGGTGCCCCTGCAGGCGATCTTGATGCCCGAGTTCGTCAACGTCACGAAGTTGGGCCTGACCGGCGGCTACGCCGGCGCGGTGCTCGTCTACGCCGCCCTCGGGACGCCCTTCTCGGTCTTCCTCTTCACTACCTACTTCCGGGGCGTGCCCGACGAGCTGATCGAGGCGGGCATCGTCGACGGCCTCGGCTACTTCGGCGTCCTGTGGCGCCTCGTCGTGCCCATCGCGGTACCCGCGATCGCCACGGTGACGGTGCTGCAGTTCATCCAGATCTGGGACGACCTGCTCGTCGGCCTGCTCTTCATCCAGAACACCTCGGAACGTCCGATCACCGTCGGCCTCGCGGTACTCTCGGCCGGACGAACGACCTCGATCCCCGAGCTGATGGCCGGTTCGATCATCTCGGCGGTGCCGGCGATGGTCGTGTACCTCGGCTTTCAGCGCTACCTCGTCAAGGGCCTCACGATGGGCATCGACCGATGACTTTTCGACCCGTCGAACCAAGGAGTACGCGCTGATGGCCGAGATCACCTTCGACGATGTCACCAAGGTCTTCGGCGACGACGTGTGCGCGGTCGACGGGCTTACGCTGCACGTGGCCGAGGGCGAGTTCATGGTCCTCGTCGGTCCCTCGGGCTGTGGCAAGACGACGGCGCTGCGGATGCTCGCCGGTCTCGAGGAGATCACGTCGGGCACGCTCACGATTGGCGACACCGTCGTCAACGACGTCCTCCCGAAGGACCGCGACGTAGCCATGGTCTTTCAGAACTACGCCCTCTACCCCCACATGACCGTTGCCCAGAACATGGGCTTCGCCCTTAAGGTACGGCGCGAGCCCAAGGCCGAGATCGAGCGCAAGGTCCAAGAGGCCGCGACGATACTTCGCCTCACGGACTACCTCGAGCGCCGCCCCAAGGAGCTCTCGGGCGGTCAGCGCCAGCGCGTGGCGATGGGCCGGGCCATCGTGCGCAGCCCCCGGGCCTTCCTCATGGACGAGCCGTTGTCCAATCTCGACGCGCAGCTGCGCGTCGAGATGCGCCTCGAGATCGCGCGCATCCAGCGCCTGCTCGGGGTCGCCACGCTCTACGTCACCCACGACCAGATCGAGGCGATGACCATGGGCGACCGCGTGGCGGTGATGCGCGGGGGCCAGCTCCAGCAGGTCGACACGCCACAGGACCTCTACGACCACCCGGCCAACGAGTTCGTCGCCGGCTTCATGGGCTCGCCGCCGATGAACCTGCTGCACGCCGGCGTCGAGGGCGAGGGAGACAACGCCTCGCTCGTGCTGGGCGCCCAGCGTCTCGCCATCCCGCCCCGCTACGCCTCGTCCCACGACCTCGCTCGAGTCCGCGGGGCCGGCGTGGTCTTTGGCACCCGCCCCGAGGACGTCGAGATACTGGCCGGCGCGGGCGTCGAGGGCCTCTCCACCCGCGTCGAGCGACGCGAGGCCTTGGGCCCCGAGATCCTCGTGCACCTTTCCCTGCTCGACGCCGAGGGGACCAGTGCCTTGGTCGTCACGGACGAGGGCCACGTCGTCCCTCGACCCTCCACGTTGGTCGCCAAGATGGGTCCGCGCGCCGACGTGAAGGTCGGCGACACCCTGAGGGTCCGGTTCCACGCCGAGCGCTTCCACTTCTTCGACGCCGACACGGGCGCCAGCCTCCGGAGGCTGTAGGTCGTGCCGTCGCTCGACCCCACCTTCGAACGTGAAGTGCTCGCGACCGGCCTCGACCACGTCGAGGGCCTCTGCTGGGACCCGGTGCGCGACTGCCTCTGGGCCGGCGGCGAGGCCGGACAGGTCTACCGGATTGGCCGCGACGGCGCCGTCGACGTCGTCGCGATGATCGGGGGCGGCGCCCTGCTGGGTCTCGCGCTCGACGGAGCGGGCGCGCTCTACCTCTGCGACCCGGGCAACCACCAAATGTGGCGCATGGACGGGGACTTCGCGCTCACCCCCTTCGGCGACGCGATCGACTATCCGAACTACCCCGCCTTCGCCCCCGACGGACGGCTCTTCGTCTCGGATTCGGGCTCGTTCCAGACGCCCTCCGGCCGGCTCTGGGTCATCGACCCCGCCGGTACGACCACCGAGGTCGAGACGAGACCTCTCGCCTTCGCAAACGGCCTCGCCGTCGACGACACGACGCTCTACGTCGTGGAGTCCGCGGCGCCGGGAGTGAGCGCAATGGCGCTCGCCGGCGGACCGCTCGAGATGATGATCCCGATGGAGCGCTGCGTGCCCGACGGTCTGGCCTTCGACGCATTGGGGGGGCTGTTGATCTCGTGCTACCAGCCCAACCAGCTCTGGCGCTACTCGAGCGCCACCGGACTCGAGTTGCTCTTCGACGAGTGGACCGGCGAACTGGTCCTCACGCCCACCAACGTCGCCTACTACGGCGAGCGCCTCGATCGCCTCGCGATGGCGTCGCTCGGTGGCCACGACGTCGTGACGATCGCGCCCCGACACCCCGGCGCCGCGGTGCGGCGCCCCTAGATT
>JAYVZV010000117.1:0-27685 GCA_043782995.1 Acidimicrobiales bacterium
CGGGGAGGAGTCGCCGGGCGGGGGCGTGAGGCTGATCCAACCGTCGGCGACCTCGGCGCACAGGGCCATTGACTTAGGGCCGAGGGCGCTCACGAAGAGGGGCGGTCGGGGGGACTGCACCGGCCCCGGAAGTTGGCGCGACTCGACGATCGGGTAGTAGTTGCCCTCGACGGTGCTCGACGGCTCGCGCAGAAGCGTGTCGAGCGTTCGCGTGAACTCCACGAAGCGCCGGTGGCGCTCGGCGACGGTCCAGGGCGCCTCGCCGAGGACGGTGGCGTCATAGCCCGTGCCCCCCGAGCCCACCCCGACCGTCAGGCGGCCGTTCGAGACATCGTCGATGGCGAGGAGATCCTTGGCGAGCAACAGCGGGTGGCGGAAGTTCGGCGAGGTGACGAGCGGCCCGAGCCGGATTCGCGTGGTCACCTGCGCCGCCGCGACCAGGGTCGGGACCATCGTGAACCACGGTCTCTCGCGGAAGTTGCGCCACGAGAGGTGGTCGTAGGTGTAAGCGGCGTGCAGCCCGAAGTCGTCGGCCTGCTCCCACGTCGACCGGGCTTCGCGCCAGCGTTGCCACGGCAGGATGACGGTGCTGAGTCTCATGGCGCCACCCTACCGACGACGTAGCCGACCGTGAAGCTACGGCTCGACGCCGAGGCGTGACGCGAGGAATGCCAGCACGCCCTCGAGTGCCCCACGGGTCGGCGATCCGACGGCGTCGGAGTAGTCCTCGGTCAACACCGAGTGGGCGTTGGACTTGTAGCCCCATGGGTTTTTCTCCGAGGAGTCGACCTCGACGCCGATGAAGTTCCCGCCCAGCTCTTCGCGTAGGCGAGCGAACCGCTCCGGCGGCGACTTGGCGTCCTGGGAGAATCGCAGGCCCATTGCGCAGAGGCCCTGCTCGGCGCGCCGCCTCACGAGCGTGAGGTCGTCGTCGCTGAGACCGAGCTCGCGTCGCCGCCCTCGGCTGAGCGGCAAGGGGAGTGAGGGTTGGCTCAGCACCGGCGCGACGACCACGGGGTCGACGCACATGGCGAGGGCGAAGCCCCCGGTCAGGCACATCCCGACGGCGCCGACACCTGGTCCGCCATGTGCCTCACGTTCATGGACTGCCAACTCGCGCAGGAATTCGACAATGGGGCTGCTCTTGTTGAGGGCCAGGAGCGTGAACTCCCTGGAGATGCATGCGCGAGCCAAGGACGAGAGTGCATACGGAATGGTCATCGGTCGTCCCGCCGTACCCAAAAGACTGGGTAACACAGCCGTCATGCCTCGGTCGGCCACCTTACGTGCGAAAGTGGCGACAAGGGGCGTGATGCCTGGTATTTCGTGGATGACGATGACCGCTGGTCCAGATCCGATTCGGTAGACATCGTGATTCACATTCGCTGTCGAGCGAAACTGAGATCTCTCGAAACCCTCCAAAACACTGTTGTCTGTGCTGGTAATCATTCTCCTGCCTTTCGCTTTCGAAGAGTAATGCTTCCACACACTTATGCCGCTTTATTGAGAACTCTGCTTTCACGGTCAGGCCATGACGGTGCGTGCGGGTCCACGTCGGTCCACCGACAGCATTCAAGATACGGTTTCTCTAATGAGTAGAGGCGATATGTCGATTCTTCGACAGTCCATCCATTTGACGACCAACATGCAAGACGACGGCGAATCAGTCCTCATATGACATTTCTAAGAGGGCGCACTCTCGATCATTCGATCCTTATTCAAGCAGTCTCGAGTTGGCGGTTTCGGACTGCCGGAGCCCTCTGGGCCATCGCCTTCATGATTCTCGTATGCGTGATCGCTGTACCCTTTACGCGCTGGAATATGCGAGTGACCACTCCGGAGTCACCGCCTCTTGAAGACAAATCGTTAGATAGCGCTCGTGAACGACTCAAGTGGGCGCGATGGGAGGCGGCCTGGAACATTGACTGGACTTGGTGGAAGCCAGTACGACGAGTTCTCTTGTGGACCGCTCTTGCGATAACCGTCGCGGGCTGCGTGGTTCTATTCATCTGAGGTCGAGACCAGACCGTCGATAGCCTCCAGTGCAAGGTTGCTGAGCTGTCACGTCGGGCCTCCGACCGTCGGGTCTGCCCCCAACTCGCCTGCATCGATCTTGAGGGCTGCCGCCACTTTCAAAATGTTCAATAACGACGGGTTGATTTCTCCTCTTTCTAGGTGCCCTATGTAGGTTCGATGGAGCCCGGAGAGTTCGCCGAGGCGTTCCTGAGTGAGATTCAGTTCTTCCCGTCGCGACCGAATGCGATTCCCGAGTTCCCGGCTTTGGATCGATCCCCTCTTGTCCCATTTCACTCCACCAGCCGACCTCGTTGAACTCGATACGTCGACAGCAAATACGTAGCAATTCTGCTAAAATGGGCTGATGAGAGGGGTTACAACTGTAGAGCAGGCGAAGTTGATCTGTTCGCCAACTTCACGCCACAATTGCGCTCCGCGGGGAGAGGCCCTTAATGAGGGACTCGAATGAAAAGTCGCAGCAAAGGAGTCGTCAAAAGAGGCGCGACCCTGCTGGTTGTGCCCACCCGCACGCCAGGCGGCGCGGCATCCTTCAACCGAAGCTCATTATTTCGCCTTTCTCGCAGCGGACGTCAAGGGACTTCTCAATCCGGTGCTGCCCAAACAGATGCGCACCCGCGAGCCTCGTTAGACAGAAAGGTTCTGGCGCAGTCGTGACGGGCGTGTTGAAGAGCGAGGTCAAACACCCCGGGAGAGTGATACTCATCGTGCTGGTACTCGGAGTCCTGTGGCTCGTCGGCACGCATCACTCGACGTCGACTACACCAACCCCGACTGCCTCGGCGCACTTCAGCGCTCGCGTGACCAACTTCAAAGTGCTGCCAGGGAACTACGTGCGAGTTTACTATCACGTGGTCAACAGCGGCAACGCAGTGGGCTCTCCGACGTGCGAGGTCAAGATACAACCCACCAACGGATACGGTGATCCGCTCAGCGGGTACGGAGTTGATGCGATGGCCGGGACAAGCACCGTGGGGGCCAAAGGCCAACAGACGTTCTATATGGACATTGTTGTTAGCGACAACGACGCCCACTTCGTGACGTCGCGCTCGATGATAAAGGTCTCGAACTGCTAGCTGAGTCGCATCGTGTGACTGCAGCTACTGCGAGATTGATGCGAGCAATCGCACGCCAGCGTGTCAGACAGTTCCGGCCGGAACTCAACCCTCGTACTTTCGATCCAGACGTGGTGGTCCCTGTTTGTCAAATTGAATGCGAAGAAGAAATCGGCCAAGGCTCCGACTTCTAGACTCTCATGACTTAGTTGGTGAATCGTTAAAAGGTGGGTGGACCGATGACTTCCCCACAGTTCGCTTTAGGCCCGCCCTGTTCGTCAGCGTCAATGTGATCCTCGCTGTTGAAGGTGCCAGGGTTGGCGCGCCTGAGGCGAGGACTTGTAATTTCGGCACGTGACCAATACTCCGGCGTCCAAATCCGATATTCGACTTTCCGGGCTGCTGCTAAATGCCTTGATACAAGCTTGGGCCGGCAAACTGGGCGGCGGACCTCGGGCGGGGTCCATACTCGAGACTGATATCCGCACAACGGCTTCATTCCGCACAGATCGAAGGGAAGACCCTTTCTTGCACATTTGGGCGTTCGCAGAGACGCTCGGACTTGTTGCCACGAATCACGAGGCCATTCTCAGCGAGTCGCTTCAAGGTTTCGCAAACGGTCAGACGAGCAAGCCAGTGACCGTAGTGACCACGATGGCTCGAGCCATTCTTGAGTCACTGGCGGTGCAAGCTTGGTTGATCGACCCAACCATTGCAACGAAGGAGCGATATACCCGATGGATCGCACTGAAATATCAGTCAGAACGCGACTCTTGGCGTATCGCTCATCCGCATTCAGCCCACCTGAACAATCCTGCAGCCAGAGAATTGCTCCTCGATGCGCGGACTCTCGATCTTGCGGTGGACCAAAGATCCGCGCCGACGTGGATTGGCACGAGAATTCCGTCGTCAACCGAACTCGCTGGCCGCCTTACGCAGTGGTATGCCCATTACACAGGAAGAGAAGCCGCTGGTATCGACGCAATTGGTGAGACTTTCTACCGACTTTTCTCCGGTGAGATTCACGTGAGAGTCGGTAGCGTCTTTGCCCTACTCTTGCCGACGGATACGTTCGACTCCTCGGGTCACCCGATGCACACCTACGACCTGAGTCACAAGGCCCTTTGGAACACCATGAGCCTTGTCCTTATATCGACATTCGCTGCACGATGCACCTATGTCGAATGGTTAGGTATTCCAGTTGATGACGACGTGCGCCGCCTACATATCCACCATGTCGAACTTGCGGTCCGGAAGGCAGTTGAGGGAAACTAACCTATAGAACACTTACTCCTGGCCTGGTCTCGCTGGTTGTGTTCCTTACACTCTGCCCACTAACAGGTAGTTTCAAGCACGGGAAACACTCAAGATCCAGTGGGCCGGGACACTCGACGAGTTCAACGTCAGCAGTTCTGGCGCGAAATTAATCCTGTATCTGGCCTACACTTCCGGTCGAGAATCGTGAATGTCCATGAGTGAGGGTTCAATCTGCAGAGTAGCGTAGCCCGACTCCAATCCTGGTCTGCCTAGAAGCCAGAGCCTGCTTGCACCGTTGATTTCGAGCTGATCGGTGTGCTCTGGGCGCACATTTGCTGATCCAGTGGGAGTTCAGTAGCCAATCTTGGTGAGCAAAGTAGTCGTGAGCATCTCCACGAACGGGCTCCGTGCCACTTTGATGCTATCATCACCCTATGACTGAATACATGTATCACAGTTGTGATATAGTTAATTCATGCTAAGGGTGATGATTAAGTGTAATGGAGATCGGTTTCGAAGACGACGGATTGCGACGGCTCTACGAGGAGCCGGATTTTCGGCTGCCTCAGATCGGTTCAGAGTTGACACGCTCCTATCGCAAAGTCCTTGGCTTCGTCGTTGCAGCGACCGACGAACGAGATCTTCGAGCAATTGCGTCACTGCATTTCGAGAAGCTCAAGGCCGATCGCGATGGTCAACACTCGCTACGACTTTTCAAGGGTTCGCGACTCATTGTTCGCATCGAGGGAATTGAGAATGACAAGCAAGTGGTCATTGTCGAAGTTGTCGACTACCACTAAGGGAGACGGGAGGACATAGTGACGAGCACATTTTCACCGGCCGAAGCATTTCCTCCGGGCGAGTACCTGCGCGACGAGCTGATTAAGAGAGGTTGGACGGCGAAGGAATTCGCAGAGATTCTCGGACGGCCCGTGCAGACGGTGTCAGAGATACTGAACGGGCACAAGCAGATCATGCCGGATACGGCGTTGGCTCTTGCGGAGGCTCTGGGCACGAGTGCGGAGCTGTGGACGAATCTACAAACGACATTCAATCTCTTCGAAGCGAAGGCTGCTCGACCACAGGTAACGGAAGTCTCTCGTCGCTCGCTACTTCGCTCACGAGTCCCGGTGGCCGAGTTGCGACAACGGGGGTGGATTCCAGACTCAAATGACCTTGAGATTCTGGAGCCCGCGGTCAAGGACCTCCTTGGAGTGTCCGACTTGAGTGAAGAGCCGTCGTTCGAAGTTGCCGCGCGTAGGTCTAATGCAGAGGTTTCATTCACGGTACAGCAGACGGCGTGGCTTGCCAAAGTGCGTCGCCTCGCTGAAGTTCGAAGTGTCTCCAATTTCAGTGCCGTCTCGGTCTCTTCGCTGGCGGAAGACCTTGTTCACCGAATCCACAATCCAACGGACCTTGGTCAACTTGAGAGTTGGCTCAGTGACGCTGGTGTTGTCTTGGTGACATTGTTGCCACTTAGGGCAAGCAAACTTGATGGTGCGTCAATGTACCTCGAGAGCGGAACTCCAGTCATTGGATTGACAAGTCGAGGCGACCGGATGGACGGCTACGTATTCACCCTTCTTCACGAACTTGCCCACATTTGTATGGGTCATCTTGAACATGGTGCCGTCAGGACTGATGAGGAGATCGATTCGACCATCGAACTCGACGAATCTGAATCGGCCGCGAATCAGCAGGCATCGGAGTGGATCCTGCCCGAGAGCGTCTCGCTACCTGAGGGGCGTCCTTCAATGAGCGAAATCCTCGAGATTGCTCAGCGCTATCGGATTCACACCAGTTTCGTAATCGGCCGTATCCAGAGGTCAAGACGTGATTGGGGATTGCTCCGAGGGTATGTCCCACGAGTACGACCTCACATCGCAGTCGAGAGTTAGGGGGTTCTCTTATGGCCGCAGTTTCTCAAACCCTCCCACCAACACTTCGAGAAACGTTTTCCTTCTATGTATCGGGTCGCGACCCGGAACGCATCCTCTTGTGCGCTGAAGATGCTGATGCAGTTGTTGTGGCGGGTGTTCAAGGTCCGAGATCGGTTCAAGGACTCAGGGAGGTTGGATGGAATGGCGCCGTCCTCTTTGATCGCGTCGGTTATGACAAGAATCCAATGGAAGTTGAACCGAGTGCGTGGTTCAAAGAACAACGAAACGCGGGTGCGGATCGACTATTGACGCCTGGGTGCTGGGTGAGTTCGAGCGCAGAGCACTCGTCGTTCTCGAGCCAGATTTTGGAAGAAGTGCGAATGGCGGAGGAAGACGGTGCAACATGTCTCCTGGGCATTGACTCCAGGTGGCTTTCAAAGTCAGCGCAAATGGACGAGATGCTGGAAGCCCTGTTGCAACTCGAAATCCCCGTCGCCATCGTTCTTGGAGATTCGAGTGACCCCTTGCGTCGTCTCGGTGCAGTGCAAGGTTTCGCTGTACTTACATCTCGAATCGACGATCTCACCGTGCTCCGTTGCGACCAGGGCGGGATTGGGGCGCTTGCCTTTGGCGCCGCGCATGCTTCAATTGGACTTTCAACGGGGCATCGTCACACTGTTCCGCCGGGAGTTAAGTCATTTGCAATTCGCAATGACTTTACGGTACGCGTGTTTGTTCGTGAGCTCATGGATTGGTTTACCGCGGGCACGATTGCGGGGTGGTCAACGACGAGTCCGACCCTAACGTGCGCCGCGCCATGCTGTAGTGGACAATCAATGGTCAGATTTCTTGACGAACGACTCAAGTCAGAAGCAGATCTTCACAATCGAACGGTGCTTGCTGCGCTTGCTGAGGAAGTCCTTAGCGCTCCCAAGGAAGACGGAATTCGAAGAATGGCGTTTAGCCGCATCTGTCAAGATGCGTTGCAGCTCTATGGGCCGATGGGGGGCTGGATGACTTGGATCAATCCCAAGCCACAACTCAAACAGTGGGCTCTTTACTAGCAATCAAATTGCGGTAAGCGAGTTCGGCCAGCCACCATCGAAAGACAGCTGGATTGCCACGCATTGCTCTCGCGGGCGGAACCAGTTCATATTTACGAATTCCATCGTCCACCTCGACTCCAACTCCAAGTGTCTTCGCACGCGTCAATGCTAAATCGGAAACTGCAGTCAACCTGATTGGGGCTGCCGTTTGCCATGTCGCCACGCGACGAAAGATTGCTGGATGCTCCGCAACCTTCGTCACAGCTCGATCTAGCGATTGGTCGGATACGACTACGGATCTGATAACTCCAGGTGGTTGATACTCGCGCAGAAACGAATCGTGTCTTCTCGTAACCCACCCCGAATTGGACTCACTGAGCGTTTCGCGATCAATCATTTTGAAGGCGGTGATTGGAAATGGGATGCCATAAGGCAATTCCCATAGAGCGTGTAACAGACCTGTTGAATTCAATGCGCCAAGACCAAGTTCTTGCCGGCGCTGGTGTTCCCAATTGTCCAATTGCAAACCAACGGTGTATGCGCGACGGTCAACGCAAAGAGGAACCGGAATTTCGCACATTGAAGAGTCCAAGAGATTTGATCGAGGTGTTTCGGCGAAACAATCCGTCATTCGCTCTCCAGTTCATCAAGTGTCAAATGCCATCACCCCTTGCAAGTGGGCGTGGACCGGGGAGTCGTTTCGAACTTGGTTGTTCAACGGTCGTGCTCATGTCTCGCAAGTACTGACGAACCATAACTCCGATTGCGTCTCCGTCATTTCGCGCGTGCCAAATCAGTGTTGCCACGATATCGGAACGAGAGACGCGGTTACCTTCGGCACGCGTGGCATTCAAGAGACTCTCGAGGCGAGTGTCAACAATCTCGGGCAGAACGAATTGAACGCGCATCAACTCGATTCTACCATAATGCGGAATAATTCATGAATAAAGAATGATCAATTCGACAATCCATGCAATGTCACAGGGAAGCAGTAGACCCAAGACGTGCCCTTTCTGCTTAAGACTTCGGCACACCAGCAACCAAAGTATTGGAGAACGAAATGACAGAAGGACTCGACGGACGTCACCGAGACAAAGACGGGACGATTGAACGTAGGCGAGGTGATACCAGGATCGGCACCCTTAAGCCGACGTACCCAGTACTGAATCGTTTCCCTGACGATTCAATGCTCGGTGAAGCGATGCAGAGTCACGGAGTCGATAGCCTCAGCGAACTCCTTAAGAAAACTCCACGGCAATTAGAAGCGGTGAACATGTTGAGGTATGAGCGCGTGTGGAGAATCACACAGAGGAGGGGTGCGCGATTGTGATAGTCGTACTTCAAGCTCTGGAGATTGGCTGGCGTAAGGGGTACGCAATTGACTGAGCGGCAGAGATACGAAAAGTTTGCAGATGCTTTCGCCGTGGCTCGGGATAACGATGACGCAAAGCGGGAGCTTGGCACCTCGGGTTGGGGAAATGTTGTTGTCGCTGAAATCGTGAATATTGACGGCGCGTTCGAAATCCGATCAGTTGTAGTGCGATCCGAGGAGTCCTGGAGGACTTTCTCTCAGCAATACCTTGTTCGTCGCTTCGAATTTGGATCGTTGGCTTGTCCTGTGTGCGACCGAGTGGGCGAACGACAAGGAGAGTACATGATTGGTAACGCTTTGATGCAGACGGTTGGAGGGCTCGACCCGGCGAATTGTCGTGGATGCCACGACGTCCTCACGCACAACGGAATCGCTCCAACCGACATCTCGACCGATCCGCCGAATCCAATTGCACGGCCATAATGGGTGATCGCGACACTCGCCTCGACTATCAACTCGGCAAGTGCTTCAACTGCGGGAGTAACGATGTCACGATCAACGCCCCGTTGTATTGCTCTCCGCAGTGTCGTCAGTCCGCAGAATTGGTCAGATATGTGCGGGCTCGACGAAGAGAGTGTAGAGATCGCGAGCCCGAAATTGTGGAGGCCATTCGAACGAGAATGGCGATGGTTCTTGGTGGGGGTTACCCCGAACAGCAAAGACGCGTGCCGGAAGAGACTCGGCGCCTTGTATTTGAGCGTGCCAATGGACATTGTCAAGAGTGCGGACGCGTGCTGATCTTCGGTCAATCTGCAGAGGATCCTGATTCTATTGCCACCATTCAACATGTGAGCGGAAGTTCAAATGAACTGGACAATCTGCTTGCGTTCTGTCGAAGGTGCAACTTGGCCGACGCACAATCAAGGTTCGTTCCGGTCGGGGCTGGTTCCGAGGAAGCCCAGCTCGCGATCGATCTCCAGAGTCGATGGATGCCAGAAGAACCTCTACGCGTTTGTGACGACGACACTCGGTGGAGCGGGATATGGCGACAATTAACGAGGGAAGCGAAGGAAGTCCTCCGCCTCGACGCCGAGATAGCGGCGTCGGCGGACGATCGAGATCTCCCTGGTTTCAAGGGATGGACTGAGCAAGGGACTCCCATCCAAGAGTTCTAACCGCGACTGGCAAGCCACCGAGTCGGCTGCTTCGGAACATCAGCTCCGAGGTTCGGAGTGCGCTTGCTTCGTTGTAATTTCCATCGAACAGAAAGTCACGGAGTAGTTTCAGGCAATGGCATCCAGTGAGCGAAGTAGGAATCCATGGCTCGAGCTGAGCACCGACCGGCCGTTCGTGCTTCCTCAAGACTTGCCGTTCATTCGGGAGTTGAATCGATACCGAAGAGGCAATGATGCGCACCAGATTCGACTGAATATTCCTCCGACTCCCTTCGTGGGCTCATCGGCTGCACCTGTCGTAATCCTTCTAGCAAATCCAGGTATTGGCGTCGGAGATCAGAGACAGCAAACGAAGTCCGCCGCACTCGAGCAGATCTACGCGGGATTTCAGAAAGGACGGAATGCACCTTTCTGGCCTCTCTTGGACTTCTTCGAGAACACGAACGCCGGCAGGTGGTGGATCTCAAAGACTCGCGACCTTGCAGACGAAGTAGGGGGCCGTCGGGAATTGGCCAAGAGGTTGCAAGCAATCGAGGTGCACGGTTACCACTCGAAAAGTTGGGCTCCGCCAGTGTCCAATTTTCCGTCGCAAGGATTTGGATTCGAGTTGGTACGCCGCGCGATGGAGCGAGATGCTTTCATCATCATTGGTCGTGCGCAGAGTTATTGGTACAGCGCAGTTCCAGAACTGCGCTGGTATCCCCGTCACGTCCCAAGGCTCGTTTCAAGTCAGAGTGCCCACTTAAGTCGCGCCAACCTCGGACCCAGTTATCGCAAGGTTGTCAGGGCACTTGAAGGATGACGAACGAGACGTTCAAGACGGAGTCGTGGCCCTTGATTCACCGACGAACGGTGACTAATGGTTGACGGACCGGGGAAGAAGCTAGGCGGCTGGCAAATAGTAGAACTAATTGCAACAGGCGGGAATGCCGTTGTGTGGCGCGTCCGGCGAATCTCGGACGAATGGGAAGGCGCCCTGAAGGCGCTTAAAGTCCAAAAGGTTGACCGAGAACCGTATCAACGATTTGTTCGAGAAGTTAGCTTCTTGCGTAGTCAAGTCGACACGACCGGGATACTTCCGGTCATTGACTCCAATCTTCCCCAATAGCCGAGTGGCACCGATCGACCTTGGCTCGTAATGCCTATCGCAGCGACGATTAAATCGGCACTTGATGGTCAATCGTTGGAGATGGCAGTTCAAGCGATGCACACTGTCGCGACGACGCTTGCTCGGTTGAAAAACCAATTCAACATTGCGCATCGAGATATTAAGCCAAGCAATTTGTACCAATTCGAAGACCAATGGCTTGTCGGTGATTTTGGTCTCATCGCCACGCCCGATCCAAGTGATCTGACGCGCCCCGGACGTTCAATGGGACCGGCGCATTTCGCCCCATACGAACTCACAATTGACGCAGCAAATTGCGATCCCTTCGCTGTCGATGTTTACTCACTAGGAAAGACTCTTTGGGTTTTGGCGACTGGCGTCAATTTCGCCCCCGATGGACATCAGCCTTCGACAAACTCGGGTTTCCTAATTTCAGCCTTTCGTTCGCATGCTCGCGCGTCTGGTTTGGACAAACTCGTAGATCGGATGACGAATTTACAGCCAGCTGACAGACCGTCGATGGAACAAGTAGTCCAAGAGCTGGGTTCTTGGCTATTAATGCCAGACACGAACCCTGCTTTTGATGCTGCTGATTACAAGCGACAACTTGCTGCAAAGATTGGCCCAGCGTTGACAGACCGAAATCGATTAGAGCAGAACAAGGAACTGGCCAACAAGAACTTTCGTCAGCTCAAGGCACTTTTTGAACCTTTGGTTTCGCAAATTGCAGACGTGTATGAACATGCGGATCTCAACAAATACAGCGACAAGATTGCCGTTGAGTATCTTTCAACACTGAAGGCGCTTGGAATTGAGCAACCGGTTTGGTCCAGGCAGCAGTGCATTTACGTGCAACCAATTGATGGCCCGCAGGCAATGACGTTTCGACTTGCATACGGGATTGAACTCTTTAACGATGGACAGATCACAATTCGAAGCATGTTGTATTTCGCACCTGCGCGAGTTCTTGGTTTGGTCTTCCACTGGTATTCGGAACCGATGACTTCGACAGTTGATTCACTGACTGCGCAATCCCAAATGGTCGCCGTCGTTCAGGAGTTGGCCCTGCAGCTTCCGATTGCGCTCCAGAAGTTCATCGATGCGCAGCCAAATCTCTAAGATTCAGATTTTGCTATGCCTTAAGGGTTGACGAGCGGAGACTGATGGAGCCCAGGTCAATGCGGACGCTTGGCACGAAATCTACGATCGTGAGGATCGCAGAATTCAGAACGCCTTCGGATCTCCTGAATCGTTGATGCAAAAACGCGGTTGGGAACATGAAGACAAGAGTCAAAGCGTGGTCAGGTAATCCAAACTCCCGTCGAAATGAGATGCTCAATTCTCGACATGCAACGGTCGAGACTTTGAGACCTCGTTCGCGCTCGCGATGGATCCCACGCCTTTTCAGAGAATTCCTCAATTCGGCGAAGGTAGCCGGGTCCAACCTTCGAACGAGAGCCAGTCTTCGGAACCATATCCGACTGAATGGCTTTTGATCGAGAGTGAACACACATTTCGATGAGTCGTTGCTTCGGATTGGATTCTCCGTCGGGAGTTGCGGCAGATGACTTTACTTTGAAGTAGCTCCTGACGGCGGAACAATCGGCCAAAATCCAAGACTCCATAGCTCTTACCGGAATGCGAAGCAATAACTTCGGTTGAACGATCGATCCTCCGGCAACTTTCTCGACAAGTTCTTGCGGGCATGTGACACGGTCATCCGCATCCCAATCTCGAAGCACGAACATCTGTTGCTTGTTCGATGTGGCATTCCAACGAGCAACTTTCGGATCAAGTCTGGTTCTTCCTCCGCCCGCATGTGCGCGAACGGGAGTTAGTCCGAATTCGCTTAGCAGTCGCTTGACGAGGGCCTCGTCGGTCATGCCTTCTACGCCGTAAAGGACGTCCATGTCAAAAGAGAGTTAATAGTTCGTTGATGTGTTCCGGCACAAGTTTGTCGGCCAATGACTCGTGAAGAGTCAGGCCCGATTCCCACTTTGATTTGACATCAGCCTTGCTCGAGGATGGCTCGGCTATCGTTCCTTCCTCGCCTGGAGTCAAAACCACAACTTCATTCATTCCTAAGCCGGGATCGTCGAGTATATGCAACGCGTGTGTCGTGGCCAAAACCTGTCGGCGGCTGCCTTTAGTGGCTTGATAAAGAAGGCTCGGGAGTCTTCGCACGATTTCTTCATGGAGAGAGAGTTCAGGTTCCTCCAGCAATATTGGGCCGTTCATCCGGCCGCGTTCCTGAAGGGACCAAATCAGTCCGATGAGTCTGAGAGTTCCGTCGGAGAAATCAGCTTCATTTTGATGTGCGCCCTGTTGACGCCAATGTTGGTATCGGGCTTCAAGATGGGGACGCCCATCAATGTCCATGGCTAATTTCAGCTCTTCAAGTTGCGGAACGACGGACCGAAGTGCCTGATTTATAATCCTTAGTCTTCTCTCGCGCTCCCTCTTGTTCGTCTTTGCGACCCTCGAAAGAAAGTCTGCACCGAAAGGGTCACCGATGCGATCGCCCGCGCGGTCAGGGTCTCGAATGATTTGTGGGACGAGGTGTAGGTAGAGCGTGGAATTAAGGAAGTCGCTTACAGGCCTAAAGTCCCGATTTGCGTTGACTTGCTCAAGCGCTGTTTGAGTCAGACGTTCGTCATCTTGTCTGTCGTCGGAGTCTGGTCTATCGAGTATGTAATCCCCGTTCAGTTTCACTTGTTCACTGAAGATGACAGGACGCCTCCTTCCTCGGGGCTCGGTCGCAAGCGTTAGCGAATATTCCCAAGAATCGTTTTCATCAGTTATTGAAACACCCAACGTGACGCGAGAACCATTGAAGTTTCTCGACGCAAGGTTGCGAATTCGAGAGATTCCGCCGCGGTCAAGGACCGCTTGTTGAAGTCCGCCGCCGTCTATCGTTAGCTCCCTGAGAAAGCGCAACGCATCAATGAGATTTGATTTGCCGGAGGCATTGGGACCGATGATGAACAATCGATCGGCAATGTCGATGTCTACTGATCGAAAGTTGCGCCAGTTCTTCAACTCGAGATGATTCAATCGCAAAAGGGAATCTGTGCTTGCCATACTTCAAGTATTCTCGGAAATGAGCAGGGCTTCCGTACTCAATTGCGAACGATTCGACTCGATTATCCTAATTCGTGGCCGTTCTGTGGTTACCTCGACGCCGGTTTAGCCTCGGATTCCACGCATCGTTCGGTCGGATGCGGAAAATTGGGCTGCCGCAAAAACTGAAAGGCCGTTAGGAATTCAGAGTCCAACGTGCAACACTTTTGATATCCGGTGCCCCCACGCCCGGGCCGCCGCACTGTTAAACCTCGTGCGCGGCCAGTTCGCGCAGGTACCCGACGATCGGACTGGTCCGGTTGGTCGCGAGGACCGTGAACTCGGCGTTCACGCAGGCTCGGGCCATCGACGAGAGGACGTAGCCGATCGTCGCCTCGCGACCGGGCGTGCCGAACAGGTCCGGCAGCACCGCGGTCATGCCGCGCTCGGCGACTCGGCGGCCGAAGGCCGCGACCAGCGGGGTGATCCCCGGCACCTCGTGGATCACGATCACGGCCGGGCCCGCACCTCGTCGGTAGACGTCGTGACGTTGCGCGGCACTCGACGTGAAGGTCGCCCTAGTGAAGTCGTCGAGGGCGTTCGATCGGACGGACACGGTTCTCCCCACTTAAAGTTCGAACCATTTTGTCACCGGACGCGAATGACGACCGTCCAGTGGCTCTGGGCCGGGGTGCAGCGCAGGGCCTCGCCGCACGAGGTGCGGCTCGCGCGCAGCCGCAGCGTTCCCGTGCCCTTCGCGACGAAGTGCGCGGTCACGGTGCCACAGCCCTGGCCGGGGACGCAGCCCTTCAGGATGCCGACGGTCTTGGTGGTGCCGACCTGAGCGACAACCGAGCCGTTGGACGACGGGGCGATCGACCAGTAGGTGCTGTGCAGCACGACGGTGAGGTGGGTACCGGGTTTCACGGTGATGGCGTGGCCGTTGTTGGCCTCGCCGAGGGTCGTGGCCGCGCTCGACGCGCCGGCACCGACCGCGAGGAACGTGCCCGAGGCCGCCACGGCCAGGCCGGCGACCACTCGGAGCAGGCGTCCCCTCGCTCCAGGTTGAGCGACCGATCGAGGGCTCGTTCGTGGTGTCTGGTTCGTCATGTCCTTCTCGCTTCCCGCCGGCGTGGTGGACCTGCGAGGGCGGGAACTGGAGGTCCCGACCCCGAAGGCGCCGTCATATTCAGTTCCTGTCACGAGTCTCTAGAGACTTACAGGCCCCTTCGACCTCCTCAGCGGCCCTTCGCACCAGAGAGCGCTGCCAGATGAACCGCCGGCCGGCGCACCGACTCGTGGCGCAAGAGCCAGGTCTTGCGCTCGAGGCCGCCGCCGTAGCCGGTGAGATCGCCAGTGGCCCCGATGACCCGGTGGCAGGGCACGATGATCGCCACGGGGTTGCGGCCGTTGGCGAGCCCGACCGCGCGGCAGGCCTTCGGGTTGCCGATCCGACGGGCCAGTTCGCCATACGAGATCGTCGTGCCGTAGGGGATCTCGAGCAGGCCCGACCACACTCGGCGCTGGAAGTCGGTGCCGACGAGCTCGAGTGGCACGTCGAACTCCTCGAGCTCGCCCGCGAAGTAGGCGCCGAGCTGCGCCGCGACGTCCTTGAACCACCCGTCGTCGCGGACCCACTCCGCTGAGGCCGTCGGCGCGTGACGCTGATCGCTCATCGCGACTCCGGTCAGACGTCCGTCGGCCGCGGTCAGCCTCAGGTCTCCCACGGGACTCTCGACGGTGCTGGTGATGGTGGTCATGGTGTTTCCTCTCTGTTGGTTCATGCTTTAGGCAATGGGGGCCAGTGGTTGATGGGGTGTTCGTCGACCGACCAGAGGTACTGCACCGCGTACGCGCGCCAGGGACGCCAGCGGTTCGAGTGCTCGCGCAGTGCGGCCGGAGTCGAGCTGAGCCCGAGCGACTCGGCGGCCCGGCGCACGCCGAGGTCGGTCTCGGGAAAGGCGTCGGGATCGCCCAGGGCCCTCATCGCAATGACCTGCCTGGTCCAGGGTCCGATCCCCGCCAGTCCACCCATCGTGGCCATCGCCTCGGCGCGGTCGCACCCCGGTCCGAGGTCGAGTCGCTCTGCGGCCAGGGCCTCGACGAGCCCGTAGAACGACTCACGGCGTGCGGCGGGCACCGCCAGGCGAACGTCGCGTAGCGCTGCGGGCGCGGGGAAGAGCCGGTTCAGCCCGCCGTGGTGGTCGGTCACCGGCGTTCCGTGGGTGGCGACGAGGCGGGCGGCGTGAGTGCGCGCCGCCGCGGTGGAGATGTGCTGGCCGAGGACCGCGCGAAGCGCCATCTCTCCACCGTCGACGCATCGCGGCACCCGTCGCCCCGGCGATTTCAGGACGAATGGTCGAAGGGTCGGATCGGCGCCGAGCAACCGGTCGACCGCGACGGGGTCGGCGTCGAGGTCGAGTAGCCAGCGGCAACGGGCGATGGTCGTGGTCAGGTCTCGCATGTCCGAGAGGAGGGCACGGCACCGCACGTACTCCGGGGTCGGAGTCAGCTCGACGATGCCCGGTCCGTGCGCGAGGTCGAGGGTCCTGCGATAGGTGGAGTCGACGACCTCTTCGACGCCGGGGACGGCCGTCGCGGCGAGGTGTCCGAAGAGGTTGTCGGGACAGAGCGGCTGGCGGAATGGGAGTCGCAGGACGATCGACGTCGTGGCGTCGGAGGTCGCCCGAAGCGAGGCGCGGGTGCGCGAGCGCAGCGCCGTCGGCGACGAGGCGAAGACCGACTGGACGGTGTCGTTGAACTGGCGCACGCTCGAGAAGCCTGCCGCGAAGGCGATATCGGCCATCGCGAGACCCGTCGTCTCAATCAGCACGCGAGCGGTCTGGGCTCGCTGGGCTCGGGCGATCGCGATCGGTCCGGCGCCGATCCCGGCCTGGAGGGTCCGCTCGAGCTGGCGCACGCTGTAGCCCAGGGCCGCGGCGAGTCCGGGCACCCCTTCGCGGTCGACCAGTCCATTGGCGATCAGTCGCATCGCTCGCGCGGCGACGTCGGCGCGGGTGTCCCACTGGGGCGATCCCGGCGAGGCGTCGGGACGGCAGCGCTTGCACGCGCGAAAGCCCGCGAGCTGGGCCGCCGCCGCCGACGGGTAGAATCGGACGTTGCGCCGTAGTGGCGTCTGGGCCGGGCAGCTCGGTCGGCAGTAGATGTGCGTCGAGGTGACGGCGGTGTAGAACCAGCCGTCGAAGCGCGGATCGCGGGACTGCACCGCTCGGTAGCAACTCTCGAAATCTTCGACCATCGCTCGAACCTACCGGAGGTGGGGCTCGATTACTAGCGGAAATACGACACGTCCATGCGGGGTAGAGCCGGACGGATCACGGCGTCGAAATTCCGCTAGTCCGCTCGGCCCTCGGAAGTCCGTGTTCGCTACTCGAGGCGAGTAGAAATGGTTCGTGACCCCCGAAGAGCTCTCCGACTTCGTCAGCGCACTGCCCGGGGCGACCGAGGAGCAGCCCTTCGGCCCGGACGTCGATGTCTTCAAGGTGGGTGGGAAGATCTTCGCCCTCCTGTCGCCCGAGGCGCCCGGTTCGGTGTCGCTCAAGTGCGAGCCGGAGTGGGCGGTCGAGTTGAGGGACCTCTACGGCGCGGTCACGCCCGGCTACCACCTGAACAAGCGGCACTGGAACACCGTGATGCTCGACGGGAGAGTCCCCGACCAGATGCTCGAGTCCCTGGTGGTCCACTCCTACGACCGAGTGGTCGCCGGCCGGCCCCCGGCGCTCCGCTGGCGGTGGGTCCGGCCAATCTGACGCCTGGTAAACGTAGCGGTCAGTGACCTCGGTCCATGACCTCGTCGATGCGCATCTGGACCATTCGGGCCACCAGTTCATCGGGCAGGGGCGAGTCCGGGGTGAAGTGCAGCGCGCTCTTCGTGTGCTCGTAGCCGCGCAGTTCGCGGCGCAGGGCCGGCAGCACCGTCCCGCTGAAGGGCAGGTAACTCAGATGTTTCTTGAAGGCGGCGAATCCGGCGACGACCGAGCCGTTGACCCGGAAGGCGGGGATCCGGTACGAGATGCACTCCTCGGCCCCCGGGGCGGTCTTGAGGATCAGCGCGCGCAACGTCGCCAACGCGGTCCGTTGGGGCTCGGGGACGTCCGCGAGGTACGAGTCGATCTCCTGAGCACTCACGGAGATGAGTGTAAGTCCCACCGGATGACGTAGTTACTCGTCGCCGTGCACGATGCGCCCGCCGGCCACGGTGAGGTCAACCGTGGTGTCGCCGATGCGTTGACGGTCGATCGACAGGATGTCGTGGTCGAGCACGACGAGGTCGGCCCGGGCACCGGGCACGAGGGCGCCGAGGTGTCCCTCTTCGTGGTTCACGAACGCCACTCCCTTGGTGAACGCGTCGACGGCCTCACGCACCGTGACCGCTTCGGCCGGACGGAAGGGCCGCTCGCACTCGTCAGTGCCGGGGGTGCCGCAGTGGGTCGAGAGCGTCCGGTTCACGGCCACGTGGATCTCCTGGAGGGGGTCGGGGCTCGAGACGGGCCAGTCGCTGCCGAAGGCGATTCGGGCGCCCCGACGGAGCAGGGTGCCGATGCTGTACTGCCAGTCGGCCCTTTCCGCGCCCACCAGGGGGAGTGTGAACTCCTCCATCTGGGGGTCGCTGCAGGCCCACAGCGGCTGGAAGGTGGCGACCGCTCCGAGCATCGCGAACCGGTGAAGGTCGCTCGGGTCGATGAACTGCAGGTGGGCGATGTGGTGGCGGCCGACGCCCTGGCGCGCGGCGGGCAGCGCCTCGAGCGCGTCCAGCGCGAGCGTCGTGGCACGGTCGCCGATGGCGTGGAAGTGGACCTGGAAGCCCTCGGCGTCGAGGGCGGCGACGGCGGCCATCGCGAGGTCGGGCTCGATGAACATGTTGCCCCGGTGGCCCTCGCTCGCCGCCGGCAATCCGAGGTAGGGCTTGCTCATCGCGGCCGTAGCCGTCTCGCAGACCCCGTCGAGCATCATCTTCACCGACGTGGCCTTGAACGCACCGGTACCGGCCGACTCACGACGGGTTGCGAGCTCGGGAATCTGCTCGAGGCCGCGGTTCCGGTCCCACCAGAGGGCTCCGACGACGCTCGCGCTCAAACGGCCGTCGAGTGCGGCCGAGCGGTAGGCCTCGAAGGTGTCGACCATCCCGAGCTCGGGGGCGCTGCCGACGCACGCGTCCTGCCAGTGGGTAATGCCCAGGGCGTGCAGCTTCGTCTGGGCCGCGTCGAGCGCCGCGGCGAGCTCGGCCGCCGTCGGGGCGGGCACGATTCGCCAGACGATGGCCATCGCGCCATCGTGCAGCGCGCCGGTCGGGTTTCCGCGCGCGTCGTGCTCGATCCTTCCGTCGAAGGGGTCGGGCGTCTGGGGCCCGATGCCAGCGAGCTCTAGGGCGGCGGTGCTGACCCACGCGGTGTGGTGGTCCCGGTTGGGGAAGAAAGCCGGCCGGCCGGCGCAGACCCGGTCGAGGTCGGCGGCGTTGGGCCCCTCGGGGAAGGACTCGAGCGACCAGCCCCCACCCAGCACCCACGCGTCGCTCGGCAGATCGGACGTGTAGGAGTGAATAGCCGCGAGGCAATCGTCGCGAGTACGAAGTCCGAGGAGGTTGCAGCGCAGGCTCTCGAGGCCGCCGCCGAGGGCGTGGACGTGCGCGTCACCGAAGGCGGGTAGGACCAGTCGGCCCTTCAGATCGATCAGCCGCGTGCGCGGCCCGAGCAACGCCTTGATCTCGCTGTCGGAACCGAGAGCCACGATCCGGTCGCCACTGAGGGCGAGGGCCGTCGAGTCGGCGAAGGCCCCGGGGGCGTGCAGGCTCCCGTTCACCAGCGCGATCGAGGGGGGCCCGGACATTGCCGCTAGCCCTCCCCGGAACCCGCGCCCCGAGGTGGCGTCGTCGGAGGGGCACCGGCGTGACCCCGCCGCGGTTCGAGGGCCCGGGGGACCCTCGTAGCGACGAGACGACGGAGGGTGCGGTGCACGGTCTTTGACTCTACGCCGTGCCCGTCTTCGCGCTCGGCGAAGCGAATGGCGGCCCGCACGGCGCCGCCGCCGAGCGATCGGACGGGCTCGGGAGGAAGGTACCCGGGCGGGCCCTGCGCGAGAGCTCCGTCGGTGTCCTCGTCGCGGACGCCGACGGCCAGTCGACCGAGAATCCGTCCGATGAGCGCCGACGGTGCGACGCCGTTGCCCGAGTAGCCGATTCCGTAGAGCACCTCGCTGTCCGCGTCGAGGCGACCGACGAAGGGCAGGTGGCCCGGTGCCCGGTCGACTGGCCCACCCCAACCGTGGGTCAGGCGCACATCGGCGAACTGGGGGAACCAGTGACGGAAGTCGCGCGCGACGTCCTCCAGAGCCCGAGGGTCGTAGAAGTGGCGGCCGATGACCCGCCCGAAGGGGCCGAGTGCGCCGCCGCCCCGACCGAAGACGATGCGACCGTCGGCGCTGACCTGGGCGTAGTGCACCATGAGTCGCGAGTCCCCGAAGAGCTCTCCCGAGGCCCACGGGAGGTCCCCCAGGCGTCCGGCGATCGGCTCGGTCGCGACGATGTGGCTGCCAATCGGGATCACCGCCCGGCGCAGTTCACGCAGACCGGCGGCCCAGGCACCGGTAGCCAGCACCACCTTCTCGGCGACGACGGACCCGCCGGGGGTGCGCACGACCGCGGGACGATGGCGGTCGAGGCCGATCATCGGGCTGGACTCGTAGATTTGTACGCCGAGCTCGTGAGCCACTCGGCGCATGCCTCGGACCAACAGCGCCGGCTGCAGGGACGCCGCGTCCGTTTGGCGAGCGCCGGCCAGGACCATCGCGGTACCGGTTCGACGGTACAGGTCGTCGGGGTCGAGGGTCTCTAGGTAGTCGCCACGTCCGAGACGGTGGCACTCGCGCACGGCGGACTCCCACGAGCCGACCTGCCAGGCCGCTCCCGCGGTCCAGAGCGCCCCTTGGCGCCGGAAGTGGCAGTCGATCCCGTGATCGTGACTGAAGGACTCGATGCGGTCGATGGCCCAGCTGGACCTCGACGCCAGTCGAAGGGCCTCGGACTGGCCGAATTTGGTGATGAGGCCGTCGAGCTCGTCGTGCCATCCGGTCGCCCATCCGCCGTTGCGCCCGCTCGCCCCGAAACCGCACTGCTCCGCGTCGATCAGCACGACCCGGGTACTCGGCGACTGCTCGCGGATCTCGATCGCCGCCCACAGTCCCGTAAAGCCGCCGCCGACCACGCAGACGTCAGCGGTCACTGATTCGGTCAGTGGCGTGATGGGCAGCGGCGCCTCGTGCGCCAGTGCCTCGCTCAGCCACCAGACGACGCCGGGGGCCTCCACCGAAACACCCGTCGAGTGCGTCGACGAGTGGCGCGAGGCTCGGGCCCGGGCGTGGGCGTCGTAGTTAGTCACCCCCGGTCGCGTCCGGCCTGCGGGGTCACTCGTCGGCCGGCGCGACGGCGCTCAGCAGGCGCAGGCCGCGACGCATGCGGGCGCGGGACCCGCCACCCATGGCGGCCAGCGCCCCCACGAACAGGGCGCTCGTCGCGACGAACATGAAGACCGCGATGGCGAAGATGTCCGTGTGGAACTGGGAGTGCAGGGAGCCGAGGATGAAGACGGGCAGCGGCGTGGTCTGGGCGGTGCTGACGAAGATTGACGTGACGAGGTCCTCGAGGCTGAAGGTGAACGACAGGAGTCCTCCGGCGAGGAGCGCGGGCATGAGCAGCGGTATCGCCACCGTGCGCAGCATCGTCATCGAACGGGCGCCGAGGTCATTGGACGCCTCGAAGATGGCGGGGTCGATCCCGAGGGCGCGCCCGCGGACGATTAACGCGGTGAGCGCGCTGCCGAATATCGAGTGGGCGATGACGAGTCGCACGAAGCCGTCGGAGACTCCGAGGGTGACGAACCACAGTAGGTCCCCACTCGCGCCGACGATCTCGGGGGTCGCGAGGATGACGACGAAGAGCAGGAGCAGGATCCGCGACGCCCAACTCTTACCCACCGTGGCCATGCCCCCGGCGAGGCCGACAACGACGCTCAGCGCGCCAGTCGCGGCCGCGACCTCGAGCGAGGTGCGCAGCGCCAGGATGAGGGTGGTGTCGTGGGGCGCTTGGGAGTAAGCCGCCGTGCTGAAGCCGCCCCAGAGGAAAGCGTCGAAGCCGCCGTTGAACGAGAAGGCGACGACGACGAGGAGCGGGAGGAAGAGAAAGATGATGACCACCCACGCGATCGACCCGAGGGCGAGCTTGCTCCTGGTGCCCCGCCTCACGACGCGACCATCTCCCGCGCGAGGGTGCGATGGCGCAGACGTGAGACGAGTGCGCGCAGTCCGACGGCCACGGCCCCGGTCGCCACGACGATGCCCACGAGGATGAGCACGAGGATTATCGACATCGCCGCGCCGAGGGACCAGTTCTGGCCTTCGTTGAACTGCGCCGCGATGAGGCTGCCAATCATCAGCCCTCTGGCGCCGCCCAGCAGGGTTGGGGTGACGTAGTCGCCGAGCATCGGCACGAAGACGAGGACCGATCCGGCGATAACGCCGGGCATCGACATGGGGAAAGTGACGGTCCGGAATATTGTCGCGGGCCGTGCGCCGAGGTCGTCGGCCGCCTGGAGCAGGAACGGGTCGATGCGCTCGAGCACGACCGCCAGGGGGAGGATGAACAGCGGTAGGTAGTTGTAGACCAGTCCGATCATCACGGCCGATCTCGTGTCAAGGACCGAGAGCGACGCCACATTGAGGCCAATAGCGTGCAGCGCGCCGTAGAGGATCCCGAGGGGGCTGAGGAAGATCCTCCAACCCAGCATCCGCAACAGGTAGTCCGTCCAGAACGGCAGGACCACCAAGAGCAGCATGATCGCCCGGGCCCGGGGCCTGACCTTGCGCGCGAGAAAGTAGGCGACCGGGTACGCGATGAGGCCGCACAGCGCGGTAGCGATCACGGTGTTCTCGAGGCTGATGATCAGGATGGGTCGCGCGGGGTTGGCGAGGGCCGTGTGGAAGTTCGAGAAGCCGGGATGACTGAGGTTCACGAGTCCCTGCTGGCTGATGCCGGTCGTCTTGCCGAAGGCGTAGACGAGCATGATGAGACCGGGCGCGATGAACCACACCGCGTACCAGAGATAGGAGAACGCCACGAAGCCGCGAAGGCCGCGCGTGTTCATGTCCCCCTACCCTTGCCAACTCCCATTCGCGACCTGCTCGGATCAGCCGGTGGCCGTGGCGGCCTTGAATTCGCTGTACAGCTGCGTGCGCAGGTTGTTCGACGAGTTCACGACGTAGGAGGTGAGGCGCTTGCTCTGCTCGGCCGTGAGGAAGATCATGCCGGTGTCGGGCAGGTTCTTCGGCAGGAACTGCTTAAAGGCGACCACCGGCTGGCTATAGCCCGTGTAGACCATCTCGTTGGCGGCCACCACCGGGTCGATGATGTAGTCGATGAACGCGTGAGCGTCATTGAGGTCCTTGGCCCCCTTGGCGATGGCCCAATTGTCGACCCATATCTCGGAGGCCGGCTGAGGTACGACCCACGCAAATCGCTTCGGCTCGTGCACGATGGCTTGACGAGCGTCGCCGTTCCACGCTTCGGAGAGCACGTAGGAGCCGTTCACCAGCCCCCCGGTGCCCCCGGGGTAGGAGTCGAAGTTGCTCACGTGGGGCGCCAGATTCTTGATGAGCCACTTGTTCGCGGTGCGTAACTGCGCCGGGTTCGGGGTGTTCCAGGTGATGCCGGCGTTCCAGAGGGCGATCCCCATGACGTCGTTGGGGTCGTCCAAGAGCGACACCTTGCCCGAGACCCCCGGCAACGCCGCCGCCTTGGCGAAGTCGGACCACGTCGTCATCTTCCTTTTGATGATGGTCTTGTCGTAGATGTATCCCGTCGTTCCAAAGTCCTTCGGAACCGTGTACTTGTTGCCCTTGTCCCACGGGAAGTTCAACAGCTTGGGGTCAAGTTTCGAGAAGTTCTGGAGTTTCGACTTGATGAGGGGCACCAGTAGTCCCTTGGCCACCATCTCGGGGATGTACCCCCCAGTCGGCACGACGATGTCGTAGCCGGCGGTCCCTTGCGCGAGCTCGAGCTTCGCGATCATCGCCTCGTTGGAGTTGTAGCTGCCGAACTGGAGTTGGATCTTCGCGCCGGCCTGGAAGGCGCTGAAGGTTGTCGGGTTGTCGTACTGGCCCCACGTGTAGATGTAAAGGTTCTTGTTGATCTTGCCCACGGCCTTCAGGCTTCGCTTGGCCGCGGCCTGAAGCGCACTCAAGTTGGAGCTGTGCGAGAGCATGAACTGGTCATGAGGCACACCAACGAGGCCCGCTCCGGTGGAGAAGGCGGCGAACTTCATCATGTCTCGTCGAGAGAACCTGCGTCCCTCGGGCGCAAGGATGCGCATCGATTCGCGGTCCGGGTCTTGCTTGGAACTCTTAGTCACGTCCACTTCCCCCTGTTTGCTTGCTCGCCGGGGCAACTTGCCCAGACACGTAAAGATCATTTCCCCCGTCATTTCTCGAACACCGTCGCGTCGTCGGGGTCCCATACGGCGTAGCCGGCGTCGCCCATTGATGCGTCGCGGACGTCGATCGATGCCGAGTCGCAGGCCACGATTACTTCGATGTCGTCGCGGATGGCGAGGCGCACCGTCGTGATGCCTCCGGCGAAGGTTCGGTCGATGATGGTTCCGCGGACCCGTGGTCCAGTGCTCGTCGACGCATCGGAGCCGACCCGAAGGCGGAGGCGCTCGGGCCGGACGAAGATCGTCGTATCCGAGGAGGTCAACCCGTCGAGAGTGTTCGGCGAATCCCCGTTAGCGGCTGTACGGTCGTCGCGAGCCACGGTCCTTCTGGTGGCGATCTCATTGAGCCGAGATGGGGCGGTACCTTCAACGAGCGCCAGGGGGATGAAGTTGGCCCGGCCGACGAAGGTGGCGACGAACCGGTTCACGGGGTGCAGGTAGATCTCCTCGGGGGTGCCGACCTGCACAAGAGAGCCGTCGTCCATCACCCCGACGCGGTCCGACATCGCGAACGCCTCGGACTGGTCGTGCGTGACGAACAAGAAGGTCAGTTGCAGTTCGCGTTGGAGGCGCTTGAGCTCCTCCTGCATCGATTCGCGGAGCTTGAGGTCGAGGGCCGCGAGCGGCTCATCCAAGAGAAGGACGGAGGGCTCGGTCACGAAGGCCCGGGCGAGCGCGATGCGTTGCTGCTGCCCACCGGAGAGCTGCTGGGGCTTGCGGAACGCGTAGTCGTACATGTGGACGAGTTCGAGGGCCTCGCGGACGCGACGGCGCAGCTCGGGACCTTTAGTCTGCTGGCGGCGCAGTCCGTAGGCGACGTTGTCGAAGACGTTGAGATGGGGGAACAGAGCGTAGTTCTGAAATACCGTATTGACGTTGCGTGCGTGGGCGGGGAGGCCGGTGGAGTCCCGGTCGCCGAGAAGGATGCGTCCGCTGTCGACTTGCTCGAGGCCCGCGATGAGGCGAAGGGTGGTGGTCTTTCCGCAACCCGACGGACCGAGTAAAGAGAAGAACTCACCCGTCTGGATCGTCAGGGAGAGGTGGTCGACGACGGCCTTCGAGCCGGTCTGGCCGCGGAACGACTTGGTGACCTCGTCGAGAACGACGGTTCCACGGCTGGCGAGGCCGGTTGAGTAAGGCCCTCCAATCTCCGCTGACTTAAGCACCATGTAAGGGACATTAGCCCTTCTGAATTGGCCAATGTCAACAGGCTCGTTATACTCTTCGCGATTTTGCGGGCCCAATCGCACGGCAAACGGAGCACGGTTCGCGCTAAGTGGCCTTACTATAGGTAAAGTCAACTGAACTATAAGATTCAGGCGTGGGTGAGGTCGAGCGAAGGGCACGATGTGGTGATCGTTCGCCGAAGCGACGCGCGTCCATCGAGCCGGAACGGAGTAGAGCAATGGCGAGACCAGCCCAGAGCCGTGACGTCTCGAGATCGCTGCCATCGGGGGACTTGGCGTCGGCGACCGATGAGGCCGAAGTCGGCCAACGCCTAAGACGCGTTCGTCTGGCGAGGCGTCGGACGTTGCGCGACGTTGCGACTCACGCGGATATCAGCGAAGGCTTCCTGAGCCAGATCGAGCGAGGGAGGGCGAACGCGAGCATCGTCACGCTGCGTCGCATCGCCAACGTGCTGGGTGTCTCGATGGGTGAACTCTTCCACTCCGTCGACGACAGCCTTCCGACGGTCTTGCGCGCGACGGAGCGGCCGGTCCTGTCATTCGGTGTCTTCGGTCGCAAGTGGCTCCTGACGAAGTCACCCGATCGGGAGCTGGACGCGTTTATCGCCGAGTTCGAACCGAATGGCTCGACCGGTCCCGAGCCATACACGCACGGCGATTCAGAGGAGTTGCTGATCGTGCTGCGAGGACGCGTCAGCTTCGAGCTGGGCGCCCAGCGATTTGACCTGGGACCCGAGGACTCCATGGTCTACCGCTCGAGTGTCCCTCACCGCCTCGTCGAGAGCGGCGGTGAACGTGCCGTCATCCTCTGGGTGACGACTCCGCCGAGCTTCTGAGTCGCGAACTTCAATAGGAAGGGCTGGCAGTCTCAGCCACCGCCTAGAGCGGCGCGAGGGCCTCTCGTTCGCCGAGGAACTCCCACCACGCTCCGCCGACCAGATCGATGCCCCGCGCCACCGAGTCCTCGCGAGGCGAGAGCGACTCGAGTGCTCGAGCAGTCCACTCCGCGTGGTCGACCTCGAGGGACCCGTGCACGGCCCAGAAGTCGATGGCGGGGGAGACTCCGCCGTAGTGACGCACGAGTCCGTCCCGCTTGGAGATCGCGATCTCGGCGCCCTGCTCTTCGTACGCAAGCAGTCCCGCCAATGCGACGTCGACCCCCTCGTCGAGGGCCGTCCGATACGCCGCCAGCAACAGCGCCATCGCCGGCGAGATGTCGGCGTCGCCGGCGCCGTAGGCCTCGGCGAACCGGTCGAAGAGCACGAGGTGACTGGGGTCGGCGATCTCGTCGGCCAGGTTGGCCAGCACGGCATCACGGGTCGGACCCTCGTCGAGTCGAGAGGCCAACTCGGTGAGGAACTCTGGCAGGTGAGCCTCGAAGAAGCGGTACTGCTCTGCGTAGGCGGTCAACTCATCGGAAGATAGCGCGCCCTCTTCCCAGCGCACGTAGAAGGGGTGGGTCAGGAGACGCCGACCATCGAGGGAGTGGTGGACCAGGGCTTCAATTGAGTTTCGCATAGTCCCACGGTAATCGTGGGCCGCGGCCAAGGCAATGGGTGAAACTAGAAGTTGGGGGTGGCGTGCCACGGAAGATTCGAGTCCGGTACCTCGATCACGCCGAACCGACTCCGTCCGTTTCGGCGAGTACCGTGAATTCGGCGTCGGCGCCAATGGAATCCCCTCGCTCTGCGTTGCTTCGGGCGAGACCAGACGCGATGTCTCGGCTGCCCCACTGTCCGCGAACAGGTCCGGACCTATCCGAGGATGTTCTTGCGCCGGCGCCACTGATGTCATTAAGGAGAGCTTCCACTCCTGCCGCTGCGAAGCCAGTATCGGTTACGTGTCGTCAGTCGGCTCTTCGCGCATGGTGGTCGAGTGCGGCTTCCCAGAATTGGTCGCTTTCGAGACCTTCTCGAGGCCGAGGACGGGTGAACCGTTGCGAAGCTTTGGCAGAAGTTGCCAGCTGATGCTCTCATCGTGTCCGGCGACCCAAGGTGGTGCAGAGCAACAACCCATCCAGTTGAGACGGGGGCTGAATAACGGCGCCGCGGCCGCTGCGAGCGTGAGCGCGC
>JAYVZV010000118.1:0-27389 GCA_043782995.1 Acidimicrobiales bacterium
CTCGCGACGACCGGCGTGCCGCAGGCCGAGGACTCCAGCGCCACCAGTCCGAAGCTCTCGGACCGCGAAGGCACCAGCATCACGTCGGCCGCGCGCATCCAGGTCGAGAGCAGTTGGTGGGCCTGGGGGGCGACGAAGCTGACGTGCTCGATGGCGCCGGCCTGCTCGACTCGCCGGTGCATTGCGGCGAGCGTCTCTCGCCCGTCCGGTCCGGAGGGTCCTCCGATGATGGCGAGCATTGCGTCGCGACCCCGGGCGCGAAGCTCAATGAGCGTCTCGAGGGCGAGGTCGGGGCCCTTCAACTTCTGGAGCCGGCCGACGAAGAGCAGCATCGTCGCGTTGCCGTCGACGCCGAGGGCTCGGCGGGCCTGGGGTCGGAACCCTGGTGCGAAGAAGGCGTGCTCCACGCCCAGGGGCACCACGTGCACCCGGGACGGCTCGGCACTGTAAAATCGTACGAACTGCTCGGCCTCGACCTCACAACTGGCCAGCACCGCGTCGGCGCAGGCGAAGATCGCGGCCTCTTGAAAGGCCCGGTCCTCGGACTCCCCCTCGAAGTGGTCGGACTTCACCCGCTCGAGCGTGTGGAAGGTCATGATGAGCGGAATGTCCAGCTCGTGCTTCAGCCGGTGGCCGGCGAGGCCACTCAGCCAGTAGTTCGCGTGAATGGCGTCGGGCGCGCCCCCGCACCGGAACAAGGTGGCCACCGAGTCAGTGAACTCGGCCACGAAGTCGGGTAGCTCGGCGCGGTCGAGCACTCGCGCCGGTCCGGCCGTCACGGAGTGGACGCGAAAACCCGGCTCGACGTGCACGCAGTCGCGGGCCTGGGCGTTGTCGCGTCGGGTGTAGACGTCGACCTCGTGGCCGAGTCGGGCCAGAGCGCTCGAGAGCTCGCGGACGTAGACATTCATTCCGCCGCCGTCGCCCGTGCCGGGCTGGGCCAGAGGCGACGTGTGATAGGAGAGGACGGCGAGACGGGCCACGGAGGCAGCCTAACGGCGTTGGGCGCCGCTCAGCGGGGTGAAATCCTTGATGGGGGCGGGGGTGAGAGGACGATATAGGCGACGTCGTGGCTGGGCACCAGCCCGAAATCTCGCGAATCGGTCGAGGCAACGGCGTTGTCGCCGCGCAGGTCCACGTGGGTCCCCACTCGTCCAACGCACCGCTTGAGGAGCCACCGATCAACGTTGCGCGGGTCGCGTACCACCACAACGTCGCCCGGTCGCACCTGGCGCCACCGTCGCAGGGCGGTCAGCCGCTCGCCCGGCAAGTAGGTCGGCGCCATCGACGAACCTTCCACGGTCACGCGCCTCAGGAAGAACTCGAGCAGCCGGCTCATGGGTGAACGCTATCCGAGCGCTGTGACTAACCTTCGGAATGGACACCGCCCCCCGAGGGGCCCGAACATCGAAAGGCGAAGCCATGACGCTTCTTACCCGAATCAACGCTCTGTTAGATGCCACCACGACTCCACTCGTCGCCTCGGCTCACTGCGACCTGCCCTGCGGCGTGTACGACCCGGCTCAGGCTCGCATCGAGGCCCAGTCGGTCAAGGCCTGCATGGAGAAGTACAACGCCTCGAGCGACGCCGACTTCAAGGTACGCGCGACGTTCATCAAGGAGGAGCGCAGCGACCTGGTTAAGCACCACCTCTGGGTCCTGTGGACCGACTACTTCAAGGTCGACCACCTGCAGCAGTTCCCCAATCTCCACGATCTTTTCTGGACGGCCACCAAGTCCGCCGGTGAGGCGAAGAAGACCAACGACGTGGCCGTGGCCGACCGGCTGTTGAGCGAGATCGACGCCATCGCCGAAATATTCTGGGCCACCAAGAAGTAGCGGCGCGCCCTGTCCGGCACGCCGACCTGATTCGCCGACTTAAGCGAGCTCGGGGTGGGCCGGGCAGTGAGCCAAAAGCGGATGGGCGACCTGAGCCGCCTCCTCGATGGGCGTCGCGCAGACCTGGCATGTTCGGTAGGTGCCGGCGCGCAGGCGCTCGAGGGCGCGGTCCACGTCGTTCAACGTCGCCTCGATCGTGCTCACGCTCTCGTGGTTGAACTCTGGCACGGGGCCAATCTACCCGGTGATCTCGACCACGACGGAGGTCACTCCTCGCGAAGAAGCAGCGCGGTCGGTGTTCGCGCCGCCATTCGTCCCGGCACCGCGGCGACGCCGAGGGCCAGGCCCAGTGCGCCGACGGCGATCATGGAGATCAGCGACACGGGAACGATGGCCCGTGGAACGGCGTTGATCTCGTGTACGAAGAGCTTCCACGACATGCGACCGAGCACGACTCCGAGGGGCAGCCCCACGACAGTCCCCAAACCCACCGCCACGCCTGACTGCCAAATGACGGCGGAAGCCAGCTGGCGCCGGGTGAAGCCGAGAGTCTTCAACAGTGCCAGGTCTCGGCGACGTTGGCGGACTGAGGCGATCAGAGCGAGGGCGAGAGCGACCGCAGCGCCAACGGCCAGCCCCCCACCGAGGGATGGCCGGCGTCGTGCCCATCGAGCGGTAGTTGACGATCTCGGCCGGTCGCAGGACCGCGACGATACCTCCGGTGGACCGGGGGTCTCCCATGACCGCATCGATCTTCCGGGTGTCGCGCCCGAGTGCGCGTAACGCCATGGAGGGCGTGGTCCCGGGTCGCATGCGAATGAGGAGGATATTGGGTCCAGGGATCGGACTCTGCTGGATGTTGAGCAGCGACGCGGGGAAGTCGCTAGTCGCCACCACGGCCCCGGAACCCATCTCGAGGCCCGAGGTGATGGGTGTCATCGTCGCAGTGCCGACGATCAGGAGCCGCTGGGTCTTCAACGCTCCCCCGCTCAACGTGACCGTGTCGCCCACGCTCTTATGGGGCTCATCGGAAGTTAGCGGGGTCACGCCTTGAGCGATGCTCCACGGACGTGAACAAAGGTGGCGAGAGCGCCGCTTTTGACGTTGCAATGGGTAATCAGGGGCGAATCACGTGGGCTAATGTGTGAACTCCGGTGGCTAAGCATTTCACAATGCATTTCGCCATCCGCCGGGCCGCTAGCTCATCGGGAAGAGCAGGGGACTTTTAATCCCAAGGTGCCGGGATCGAGACCCGGGCGGCCCACTAGCAAAATGTATTGTCCCAACTGATTTGCCGGCACTTCGGATCTCAGCGGGGTGTGGTGTTCGCGGCAGCAATCACTTGAAACGACACGGGCAACAAAGTGCCCCGTCCACCCAGTGGGCAGCCTCCTTGGCGGTGATGCTCGCGCGTTAGGGCACGCCGTCGGCCACCAAATCCGTTGAGTGGTCCTTCGACATACGGATCGCGACACCCGATCTGACCAATATCCCATGGCGCTCACGGAAGCAATCATCTGGCAATCGGGACCGCGAAAACTGTGTCCGTACCCCGACCCACCGAGGCACTCCGGTGTGGCGATCTGACGTGTCAGTTTAGGATGACAAATAGTCGTTGTCAGTCTATACTGACGGCATGGACATCGAAAAACTCAGTGTGAATCTCTCGTCGGAAGATCCGGGAATCGGGCTTCGCGCCTCGTTGGCCCTGCATCGCCTGGCCGAGAGGGTCGAAGCGAAGCACGTCACCTCGGCCCGAAAAAAGGGCTGGTCGTGGCAGCAGATCGGAGACGCTTTGGGCGTTACCCGCCAATCAGTGCACACCAAATACAACAAGGAGTCAACATGACCAACGAATCCAGTGAACGGTCCGTACTGAAACTCATTCGCGCCAAGCCCCCTTTATTCGCCCTTCTTACCAGTGCACACGAATCACTCGCAAGCTTTGCCAAACGCATCATCCACGCAATTGGCCACGCCAATACAGTCCCAAGGTGCTATGTAGTATGTAACATTGCATGATGCCCACGAATACGATGATGACGGGTGACCAGATGAAACATGGACTTTTTTTGCCTCCCTTCGACGGGCTCGCCGACGTCGAGCGGATGGCCGAACTGGCGGTACTTGCTGAAGACGCGGGTTGGGACGGCTTCTTCGTCTGGGACCACTTGCGCTATTCCTCGCCGGTGCGCGACATCCTCGATCCCTACACGTGCCTCGCCGTCATGGCGGCGCGGACCTCGTGTATCACTCTGGGCCCAATGGTGACACCGTTGATCCGCCGGCGACCTCAAGTGGTTGCGCGTCAGGCCGTGACCCTCGACCGCCTGTCCAAAGGTCGCCTCGTGATGGGTTTTGGTATCGGCGATGACTACCCGGGCGGCGAGTTGGCCTGCTTTGGCGAGTTGACCGACGCCGTCGAACGTGGTCGGGCCCTGGATGAGGGAATCACCATCTTTCGCGGTCTGGTCTCGGGTGAGCAAGTGAACGTCTCCGGCGAATTTCTCGTGGCCCAGGACGTGAACTTTCAACCAACGGCGTACCGTGCGAGCGGCATTCCAGTGTGGACGGCGTGCCGATGGCCGAACGCAGCCCCCCTGCGTCGAGCTGCCCAGCAGCAAGGTGTGATGGTGATTCACTTGACCGAGCCCGAACAGGTGACCGTGCTCAAGACGAAGTTGTGTGACGCCGGGGCCGATCTTGACCACTTCGACGTCGTGGTCTGGGGTCAGCGCGACGAGAAGATGATCTACCGAGAGGATGAGCGCTACGACGAATGGGCGCGAGCGGGGGTCGCGTGGTTTCTTACTGGGCCGGGACCCTTCAACCTCGACTATGACGAGGTGCGCGAGTACGTCGAGACTGGTCCACCTGTCTACTAGGAGAAGAGAGCGGCATGGCTACGGTTTCGCTTTTCGCCACGCTCGGGCAATACTTCGACAATGCCCGCATCGACCGTTTCCCCTCCAGCCGGGAAGCCGCCTCGAATTTTGCCCCGCTCGGCGCCGCTGGTCCGCGGGACTCACGCCAGGTAGTCGCGAATGACCCAATCATCACACTACGAGCGGTTGGCCGATACCGTCGTGCCCTTCGTCGTGTGCCACCGGGCACCATCACTGCGGCGCTGGAAGGAATTGCTCACCGGACCGGCCGAGGCGCCTTGACGATCGGCGAGCCACACTCCGCGCAAAGTGGATTCCCACACACGTGACGAGTGAGCACCCGGTGTGGGTCTCTAACGAGGACGTGCACTCGAGAGTCAGCATGGAGTTGGCGACTCGCGCCGTGCGACGAAGCCTCCAAAACGGCCTGGATCCCGCACACGATTTCAGCCGCAGCATCTCGCGCACCGATCACGGCCAGTTGATGATCATGCCGTAGCAGTTCGGCGACTTTGTGGGGGCCAAGGTCTCGACCGTGGCGCCGCACAATCCAGCGATGGGAAAGGAGAGGATCCAAGGCATTTACCTGTTGATGGACAGCGCGACTCTTAGCCCAATCATGCTCATGGACGCGCACGCGCTCACCGCCCTGCGTACCCCCGCAGTCTCGGCGGCGGTCGCCGATTACCTCGCGCCGCTGCACGTCGAACACGTTTTGGTTTTCGGATCGGGAACGCAAGCGTGGGGGCACGTCGAGGCTATGCGCCTCATTCGCTCAGTGGGTCGGGTGACCATTGTGGCGAGGAATCTCGAGCGCGGCGCGGCGATGGTCGCCCGACTCGCCGCCAGTGGGTTGACTGCCCGCCTAGGCGCCGCCAGCGACGTGCGCGATGCTCAAGTTATCGTCTGCGCCACGACCACGCGCTCGCCCCTATTCGACGGTAACCTGGCACCGGACGACTCACTCACGGTGGCTGTTGGTTCGCACGAACCCGACGCTCGCGAACTCGACTCCACGTTGATCGCCCGCGCTCAACTGGTGGTTGAGGACTCGACCGTTGCGCTTCGTGAGGCCGGCGACCTGATCATTCCGCTTCGCGATGGAGTGATCGACGCGGTCTCCCTCGTGTCCATGGCCGACATCATCAACGGAGTCACGCCGGTTGACCGTCGCCGGCCACGGGTCTTCAAGAGTTCAGGGATGCCGTGGGAGGACCTCGTCGTTGCAACCGAGGTCTTCCGCGCTGGTTGACCATTGGCCGTTCGCGCGCAGTGCCCGTCGCTCGCGCGTACCAGGGGTTCACTCGGACCGCACTGCGGTACAAGCACCCTTGGAGCATCGCTCGCGGGCCCCTTCGAGATGGGCGCACCGACGGTTGATCCGCGATTCTCACTTCACTTGTCCAACTCGCGCTCACGTCGAGCACCTGTGCAACAACGTACGAGAGCGAAACCGCATCCTTCGGCGACTCGTTCGCCGATTCGTGCCCACCGCCGCGCGCAAATGCTCGTCGAGGCTCTCACATTGAACGCTCAGATACTCTTCTGGGCGGGACACTAATCGCTGGGAGGACGCCGTGCAGTACGCCAACCTGGGACGCTCCGGCCTTCGTGTCTCACGACTCTGCTTGGGAATGCTCAGTTTCGGGAGTAACGCCGACCGTCCGTGGGTACTCGACGAAGAGGCGGCGGCTCCCATCGTTCGTCGCGCCATCGAGGCCGGGATCATCTTTTTCGATACCGCTGACTCGTACAACAATGGAGAGAGCGAGATCGTCACGGGGCGACTCCTGCAGCGCTTTTCCACGCGCGATGAAGTAGTCATCGCGACCAAAGTCTTCATGCCGATGACCTCGGGAGAGAATGGGTGGGGACTGTCGCGCAAGCACGTTCTGGCCGCTATTGACGCCTCGTTGGTGCGCCTCAAGACGGACTACGTCGACCTGTACCAGATTCACCGCTTCGATCCCCAGGTTCCCGTCGAAGAGACAATGGGAGTGCTCGATGAAGTGGTCAAAGCCGGCAAGGCACGCTATATCGGCGCCTCCTCGATGTACGCCTGGCAATTTCAAAAGGCACAATTCGCAGCCGAGCGAGCGGGCGGCCAACGCTTCATATCAATGCAAAACCACTACAACCTGATCTATCGCGAAGAGGAACGAGAAATGCTGCCGCTGTGCTTCGACCAAGGGGTCGGCGTGATCCCATGGAGCCCGCTGGCCCGGGGCGTGTTGGCGGGGAATCTTTCGCGACGGGGTGAGAAACGCACCCTCAGGGCTCGAAGCGATACCTTCCCCGACGGAACATACGATCAGCCGTCCGACTTTGACGTGGTCGACCGAGTGTCGGCGGTGGCGGCCCGGCGAGGCGTGCCTGGCGCACAAGTAGCGCTCGCGTGGCTGCTCCAACAGCACACCGTCGTGGCCCCCATCATCGGCGCCACCAAAATCAGCCACATCGACGACGCCGTCGATGCGACGTCGCTGGAACTTGACCCGGACGAGACTGCCTCGTTGGAAGCGCCGTACCTCCCACACCCAATCCACGGCCACTGAACGGACGGACCGTGACCGGCCGCTGCCGCTCGGCCACTACCGCGATGCCCTGCGAGGCGCCGACGTCCGACTTATTCCGTACCCCAATTCGCGGATTCACCCGCCGGTGAAATACTCTGCGGCACGCCCCAAGGATTGTCATCTCGCAACTGCTGCGGCAACAGGTGCTGGGGCACGTTCTGGTAACTGACACCACGCATGAATCGCCCGATAGCGGCTGTACCAACGGAAGTACCCGTGTCGTTGGTCGTCGCCGGCCACGGACCACCATGTTGCATCGCCGGCGTCACCGCGACACCCGTTGGCCAACCGTTGAACAGCACTCGACCCGACGACGAGTGCAGTTCGTCGATCAACGCGAGGAGTTCCGGCGACGACTCATCGTCCAACGCGTGAACGCCGCCCGTCAGGTTGCCCGGGAAAAGGTGTCGAGCGAGGGCGGGGAGCTGCGCCTCGTCGTCGTAGTGTACGACCACGGAGAGCGGGCCGAATGACTCGTCGAGCAATCGGGGGCCGCTCGTTCCAAGCAACCCGGCCGACACTGACAGGATGGTGGGCGTCACCCAGCCCTGTCCGTCACCGTCGAAGCGGATTGAACCCTGCTCGATAACGCTCACCCCTGCGACCGACAGCACCGTGTCACGCCGGTCACGATAACTTTCGGCGATTCGCGGATTCAGCATTCGGTGCTCTTTGACGTCGCTAGCGGCCGCCCGCACCGGCCCCGCGACCACGCTCGCGTCAGCGACGAACAGAAAACCTGGCTTCGTACAGAACTGTCCGGCCGACGCCGCCACGCTCGCCACGTAGCCCGAGCAGACCAACTCGAGATCTCGATGAAGTTTCGCGCGCGTCACGAACTGCGGATTCAGGCTACCCAGTTCGCCAAAGAATGGGATCGGCCGCGGACGCGCGGCCGCGACGTCCGCCAGGAGCCGACCAGCGTGGATGGATCCGGTGAACGATCCTGCGCGCACGTGCTCGTTCTTCAACATTTCGACACCCGCCGCCTGACCGAAGATCAGTTGCAGCGTGTCGGGTGGAACACCCGCACCCTCCAGCGCCGCGCCGACAATCTGTGCTGTGCGCAGCGACAGTTCCGGATGGCCGGAATGGGCCTTAACGATGACCGAGCAGCCAGCGGCGAGCGCCGACGCGGTATCACCGCCGGCGACGGAGAAGGCGAAGGGAAAATTGCTGCCCGAGAAATTGAGCACTGGCCCTAGCGGCACAAGGCAGCGTCGCAGATCAGGGCGCGGACCGAGGACGAACTCTGGATCGAGCCGGTCCAGGCGGACGTCGAGGTAGGCGCCATCAGTGATCACTTCAGAAAAGAGCCGCAGCTGCACGGCCGTGCGATTGAGCTCACCGCGCAGGCGTTGCTCCGAGAGGCCCGTCTCTCGAGCGGCGATGGCGACGAGCTCGTCCCCGGCCGCGTCGAGGGCAGCGGCGGCGCCGACCAGGGCGCGCGCGCGCGAACGGGGCGACAGTGCCGCCCACGCGGGTGCCGCCTGGGCGGCCGCGAGGGCGATCCGGGCGAGCTCCTCAGGGGTTGTGGGTACCGCAACGAACGATGAAGATGACACGACGCTCCTAGAATTCGAATCCGCGGGGGAAAGGGTCGCTCGGATCGAGCAAATACTGTGCGAGCCCCGTGACCCACGCACGTCCCGTGATCGTTGAAATGACGGCGGGTACGCCGCCGATCACGGTTTCGCTGATCAAGCGGCCCGTGAATCGCGACCCGATGAACGACTCATTGACGAAGTCCTCGTTGAGCGCCAGTTCGCCGCGCGCCCACAGTTCGGCCATCCGGGCCGACGTTCCAGTGCCACACGGAGAACGATCGAACCAGCCCGGGAAGATTGACATCGCGTGACGCGAATGCTGCGCGGTCGAACCCGGCGCTATGAACTCCACGTGATGGCAGTGATCGAGCCCTTCTATTTCGGGGTGGCTCGGTGGCGCTGTCTCATTAATCGCTTTCATGATGGCGAGACCAACCTCAGTAATCTCGTGCTGGCGAGATCGATCAAAGGAGAGCCCGACGTCGTCCAAGTGGACCATCGCGTAGAAATTCCCGCCGAAGGCCAAGCTGTATGGCACGTTGCCAAGACCGGGCACCTCCACCACGTCGTCGAGGCGCACGACGAAGGAGGGGACGTTCTCGATAGTGACCGAATCAGCGTGCCCACCATACACGGCCACTCGGGCGACGACCAAACCGGCCGGCGTGTCCAAACGGATGGTCGTGACCGGCTCGTGCACGTCGACCATTCCGGTCTCGACCAGCACGGTGGCGACGCCGATGGTGCCGTGGCCGCACATGGGCAGGCAACCGGAGACTTCAATGTAGAGAACGCCCCAGTCCGCATCGGGACGCGTGGGAGGTTGCAGGATCGCGCCACTCATCGCCGCGTGACCTCGTGGCTCGTTCATCAAAAGAAGGCGAATGTGATCCAAGTGCTCCATGAAGTACAGACGCCTCTCATTCATGGTGTTGCCGGGAATCTCACCCACTCCGCCCGTGACGACGCGGGTCGGCATACCCTCAGTGTGCGTGTCAACGGCGGTGAACAATCTGTCGGAGCGCACGACTACACCAAGACTTTCTGACGTCGGGCCAGGTAATCGAGGGCCCTCTTGGTATCGGCGCGCACTCGCTTCTCGTTGGTCGCGCTCAATGGTCCACGCGGTGGGCGGGTGGGGCCGCCGTAGCTGTGCCCGGCCAGGTCCACCGAAAGTTTGATGGCTTGGACGAACTCGGTGCGCGAGTCCCAGCGAAACACCGCCACGAGATACTCGTAAAGTTCCTTGGCCTCGGTAATCTTGCCGGCCTGTATAAGATCGTAAATCTCGACCGCCTCGCGGGGAAAGGCGTTGGGGTAGCCAGCGAACCATCCCACGGCACCAACGACGAGCGACTCGAACAGCAGGTCGTCCGCTCCCGCAATGACGTCAATGTCGCACAATTCCTTTATCTCAAGAATGCGGCGGATGTCGCCAGAGAACTCCTTGACGGCGACCACCTCGGGAATCTCTGCCAACTGCGCAACGAGCGATGGCAACAAGTCGACCTTGGTGTCGGCCGGATTGTTGTACGCCATGATCGGCAGGCCCACTTCGGCCACCCGCGTGTAGTGCTCAACGACCTCGGAATCTGACGCTCGATAAATGATCGGCGGAAGGAGCAGTACCCCGTCGGCACCGTCCTCCTTCGCGAACTGAGCCCACATCTTGGCTTGGTGCCAACCCACGCCGTGCACGCCGGCCACCACGAGACCGCGATCGCCGACCGTCGCGACGGCGACCTGGATTACCTTGCGCCGTTCTTCGTCAGTCAGTGACGAATACTCTCCGAGGGACCCGTTGGGACCCACGCCCCGGCAACCGCTGGCGATCAGCCATTCGCAGTGCTCGGCGAATCGGTCGTAGTCAACCGCGAGACCGGCCGGTGCGTTGACGTCCTTCTTGAACGCGAGGGTCGTGGCGACGATGACCCCTCCGAGGTCGAACATCTTTTTGGTCATTTTTTTCCTTTCACTTAGTGTTGGTTCGATCAAGAATTAGTGGAACGGTCAGATCGCTGGCGAGCTCGCCGAGCCGAATTGGGGTCGCGATAGGCCGCCGATCGCTGACGACGCCGTCTATCAATCGGCCGCCGGGAGACCGAGCGCCGAGCAGCTCTTCGACGGTTCGCCCGCACACGCGGCCCTGGCAGATCCCGAGTCCGGCCCGAGTGAGGAGCCTCAACGATCGCAGTCCCGCGGACTGGGAGGCGTCGACCACTGCACAGAGGCGCCCAAAGTTCACTTCCTCACAGCGACAGACAACTGTTGCAGGAGTCAGCCACGCTGACCAGTTGGCGCCGATCGCGTGGGCGGCCTCGAGGCGAGCGCTGAATCGTCGGTAGGTCCTGCGCCGAGCACGATGCCGTCGTAATTGGTGGTCGGAGGCTTTTCCCCCCGCCGCGACGTGCCCCGCGATGGCCCCCTCAGCGAGCGCGAGGTCAACGCCGCCCACGCCGGTGATCTCCCCCGCGGCAAAGACGCCCGTGACGCTGGTTCGTTGATCGTCGTCGACTTCAATGAATCGCTGTGCGGTAAGGAGACACCCCGCGGCGATCGGCAATTCGAGTCGGGGCGTGAAACCGTGGCCGAGGCACACCGCGTCGACGTCAATTGTCTTCTCGGTGCCCGCGATCGGTGCCCACGATGGATCGATGGCCGACACGGTGACGGATTGAACTCGGTCCACGCCGTGAATGGCCGTAATTGCTCTTCCCGTCGCGTAAGGAATTCGGTGCCTCACGTGACTCGACACGTACCCGACCGTCTCGAAGACCTTCGCAATGGTCCGCGCGAGTTCCCACGGCCGCGTGGTCCAGGAACGAAGCAGTCTGCCGGCGTGACTGGCCTCGTAGACCCCGACGACCGTACTGCCCGAAAGGGCGAGCGATGCCGCGACGGGTAAGAGGAACGGACCGGCACCACCGATGACGACGCGACGCCCCACGGCGATCCGCTCGCCTTTGGCGAGCGCCTGCGCGCCGCCCGCGGTGAAGACGCCCGGCAGGTCCCACCCAGGGATTGGGAGCGCGCGGTCGTACGCACCTGTGGCCATCACCACGGCGGCGGCGCTGTACTCTCGGGCGTCGCGATCTGTACCGTCGGGCTCTCCGACCAGAACGTGGACCTTGTGGCCTTCGATCGCCCACACGTGCGCGCTCGTGACAATCTCGCACCGCGGGTCACTCTCGAGGCGTCGTCGTAGGCTGCGAAAAGTTGACCAATCGTGATGCAGGAGCGACTCATCGCGCGCCGGGCGCGTAGTGGGCAGATGTCGCCAGTACTGACCTCCTAGGTAATCCGCCGCGTCCAATAGTACGACCCGTGCGCCACCCTCAAGTGCCGCCAGTGCGGCCGCGAGACCGGCGGGGCCGGCACCGATGACGAGGACGGTCGTCACGCGAGGGGGTCGCTCTCCATGCCAATCGCGCGCACGGGCGGATCGCGGTGCGAAACGACGCTGTCGCCAGGTGCCGCCCGCCGCAGACACGCCCTCACGTCACGCTGCCCGTTGACGATCACCAGGCAGTCGAAACAGACACCTATCCCGCAGAACATTCCGCGGGGACGATCGCCGAATGACGTGTTGCGCCAGGTCACGATATTCGAAGCGAGCAGCACCCCCGCCAGCGACTGGCCCAGCAGGCCATCAACTGGCACGCCGTCCACGCTGATGGTGATAGCGGTCGCCGGCTCGGGCGCGATCGGATCGCTCTGGGCGGAAACGAGATACGTTCCCATCTACGCGGTCCCCGCGTGAGCGGCGGTCAGCGACGCGCGACCGGGAGCGAACGGTGCGGCCGCGACGGCGGGCTGTTCGCCGCATATCAAGGCGGCCAGTATCTCGGCAGTGGCCGGGGCGAGGCCAATTCCCGCTCCCTCGTGGCCCGCCGCGTACCAAAGACCAGCGACTCGAGGATCTTGCCCGATGACGGGCACGTGATCTCGCGCAAACGGGCGAAAACCGCAGTAGGTCCTTATGACGGACGTCTCACGAAGAAATGGCATGAGCCGCACCGCTTTCGCCGCCATCGCTCGCAGCGGTTCGACGTCGAGGTCGGCGTCGAAACCGACGTGCTGACGCGATGATCCAATGAGAACGGTTCCCGCCACAGTCGCCTCGATGACGGTAGACGTTTGCAGTACTTGATTGTCCGAGCCAACCGCTCCCACGTAGTCGGCGTCGTAGACCTTGTGAAAGATACGGTGCGGCATTCGAGCCGTAACCAGAAGACACCCCTTGCGAGGAGCAACGGACAGAGTGCCGCCAAGCTTCTCGGCGACGGCCCCAGACCACGGTCCCGCCGCGACGACGACGTGATCCGCCGCCACGCTGCCCTGAGAGGTCACTACCCCGACAAGCTTTCCGCCCGCGTCGAGCAGTGGTCCCGTTACGACCGTGTCGACGAGAACACGAGTACCCGCCGCACGCGCGGATGCCAAAAACGACTCGGTGGCGACGGTCGGCTGAACTTGAGCGTCCTGGGGGTAGTAGACGGCCGACGTGATCGTTGGCGACAACTCGGGCTCGAGACACAGCGCTTCGTCGACACTCAGCAGTTGGGCGTCGACGCCCGCGTGACGCTGTCGCTCGGCAAAGAAATCAAGGGCCTGGGACTGTTGTGGGTCGAGCGCCGCGACAATCCCTCCTTTGCATTCGAACTCAAGAAACGGAAAATCCTGTCCGGTCTCGGCCGCAAGGACCGGACCAAGCGTGCGCCACAGCCCGAGCGAGTACTTCGCGAGTTCCAATTCAGCCCCTGGGGCCTTATCGCTCACTAAGAGATTGCCTTCGCCCGACGACGACGTGCCGCCCGCAGCCGCTCCACGATCAATAATCGTGACGTCCAAACCGCGCCGGGCAAGCGTTCGGGCACACGCGGCGCCAATGATTCCCGCGCCGACGATGACGACCCTTCCCCTCATCTCACGCCTGGGCTTTATAATATGTCACACTTCACGATACAACATAGTGGCCGCCAAGGCAATTGCCTCGCTAGTCAACCTTGATCGCGTCGTCCACTTCAGCGACACCGGCCCACCATCCAAGAACGTGACCGATGTGACGAACCATGAGCTTGTCCGCCGCGGCGCCCTGTCCTTCTCCAAGTAGGTCCAACAGTTGATGATGCTCTTGAGCAGAAATCTTGAGTTCTTCGCGATGAATCAGATTCGCAAGACCCACCATTCGCGTTTGCTTACGCAGCTCCGCGACGAGTTCGATGAGTCGTTCGTTACCCGTCAGCCGCAACAACGCCAAGTGGAAATCGGAATCTGCCGCGAGGTAGTCCTCAAACTCGGCGTCCGCGGCCGCCGTCACGATTCGATCGGCCAGCGCTCGAAAGGAGTCGAGAGGAACTCCACGCAGATGCTCGGCAACGACGCGCATCGCCGGGGCCTCGAGCCATCGTCGTAGCTGTACGATCTCGTCGAGATCATGGGCGCTGACCTTGGTGATGCGAAAACCCTTATTCTTCACGGATTCAACGAAGCCACGCTTTTCGAGGTTGAGCATCGCTTCACGCACCGGTGTCGCCGAAACGCCAAATTGCACGGCCAGCGCGGGAACCGAGACCAACGTGCCCGGTTCAATCTTGCCCGAAATGATGGCTGAGGCGAGTGAGTTCTCCACCCTCGTTCGCAAACTTGCTGTTTGGCGCAACTCATGGATCACAGATTTCTTGATAGTCGCCTTCTCCCCGCCTCATGAACCGACGCCGTATCTCTGAACGGATAGTGGAATCTCATATGTGGAATGTTACTGAATCCGATCGCTCGCCGCTGCGCCTCGGCGCACGAACGTAAAGTACGCGGGCTCTCGACCGACCGCCGACGAAGACGCTTTCGCGAACGGCGGTGCGTCGCGGTGAGGGTGATGGCCCGCCGGCGCCCGCGACGTTCCTCGCGAGATCGCGCTCCGTGTCAACGGTCCTCGTCGTTCGAGTTTCGTTGACCCGACGACCCTCGCCGCTCCCAACGGGGCTCGAACTCAGTCGCGGGGATTTCTTGCCTGGGCCACTGCACTTCGCGGCCAAGAGGCAACACCGCTGACGTGACACCCTGCGAACTCTGACTGTGAGGAGTTGGCTTACATGAGGTCGCGCAGGAACTCCAAGATCCGTCGCCGCTGATCACGCACGTACTCGATGCGATGGACCTGGTGGCCCTCACCGGGGTACACCACGAGCTCGGCGTGGACATTTACCGACGTCAGAGTCGCGAACAGTTCGCGAGCCTGACCGACCGAGACACACTGATCCAACTCGCCGTGCAAGATCAGCGCCGGCAGCGAGTGCGGCGACACGAAGTTGACCGGCGAACGAGCGACGTAGAGGTCGGAATGCTGATTGGGCGTACCTGCGCAAAGGAACTCGTAGAACGGCGCGTTGTTCGCCGTCGCCCAGCAACTCTGTAGATTGCTGATTCCCGCGATGACGATTCCGCCACGAAAGACCTCGCCGTGTGCGACGGCCCACGCCGCGAGGTAACCGCCATAACTGGCACCCAATACCGCGCACCGCTCAACGGCAATCTCATTTCCGGCGCCGAGATGGTGCACGCCCGCCAAGATCTGGTCGAACTCAACACCCGCTGGATCGCCCAGGTTCATCCGAGCGAAAGCCTCACCTCGCCCGGGGCCACCGTACGGATTGGGCATGAAGACCGCGTACCCTTCCGCGCAGAGCGTTTCGGCCCAGAGCGCGTCCCAGCTGTGGTGATAGGACACGCTGGGACCGCCGTGAATGTCCACGACGAGCGGGAACGGACCGGGCGACGCGTTCGGTGTCATCAGGAGCCCCTCGAGCGACACCCCCTCGTGCTGCCAACGGACCTCTTTGACGTCGTGGCAACGCTCGCGCGACACGCCGGCGTTGAGATGGCTCCAACGGGTGAGCTCTTCGCCGTCGAGGATGCACACCTCGGGCGGTTCGTGCGAGGTGGAGTGAACGGTGATCGCGGCACCGGCCGACGTCGCGACAACTTGAGGACGCCAACGTGAAACGCTGATACTGCCGTTGCCGGCGTGCATCGACACCTCGGACGCGCCGGTGAAGGGTGACCCCACCCAGCCCCATGACATGTCCAGTCCCCACCAGCCCGCGAACCAGAGTCGGTCGTCCTCGCGCCACTCCAACCACGTCACGTCGGTGCCCAACTCGACGTCGAGGTCGAAGACAGTGCCGTCATCGAGACGCACGCAGCGCACTCGGCCGTTGCCGAGTCCTCGGTCACTCGTCCACCCCTCAACGAACGCCACGTGGTTGCCGTCGGGGCTCACGCTCGGGCTCGTCATCTGCCAGGTGCCGCGATAGATTTCTTCGCGTTCACCCTGTGAGGGACCGAACAGCGACAGCGCCGACTGGTACCACCCAGCTTCCGAGGGGTCCGTACTGGCGATGGCGAGCACGCGGCCCGCGTCCATGGCGATGAACTCCCACACACTGACGTTCGCAGGGCTCACTGGTTCAAGCGTTGCGGTGGCCTCGTTGACGCGCCACACGCGCCGCCAGCCAATGGGTGCGCGATTCGAACGCGCGAGCGGAACGTCACTTAACAACGGTGTTCCCGAGGTCAACGACGCGGTGTCGGCGCCGGGCTCGGCAACGAGAATGAGCGGCGCGCCGTCGCGCGACCACGCCACGGTCTCGGGAACCCCCGCCACGTTGACGCGGCTCTGCTCACCCGTGGCCAGTTCGTAAATAACGCACTCGCCCCGCCCTTCCTTAGTCACCGCGTAGAGCAGACGGCCGCTCCCGTCAGACTCCCCCTCGTGAATCGCCAGGTTGGTGGCGGGTATCTCCTCGGTGAGTCGCACTGGCGACGCGTCGAGTGCGCCCGCCCAGAGTCCCGACTGTTGCGTGTTCCCGGCGCGGGTCGCCGCGACCACGAAGGCCACGGTCCGCCCGTGCGTGGCCTTCGTCACTTGCTGGGGGTACCACACGTCATCGCTTGGTGTGCTCGGACCTTCGTCTTTCACATTCTGCACGGACTCCTCTTTCGCTTTCGTGCTCACCGGAGTCGTACCCGGGGATCAAGGATGGGGTACAGCATGTCAACCACGATGTTGGCCACCACCACGAACGCCGCGCCCAAGATGACTACGCCGGTGATGACGGGCAGATCATGCTGGGTCACCGAAAGGATCGCGAGCTGGCCGAGACCCGGCAGACCGAAGATGGTCTCGGTGACGACGGCGCCACCGAGCAGGATGCCCAGATCGATGCCGAACTGGGTGACGACCGACGAGAGGGCCGAACGCAGCGCGTGCACGTAGATTATCCGGCCCTCGCCGACGCCCTTGGATCGGGCCGTGCGGATGTAGTCCTCGGAGAGTACTTCAAGCATCCCGGTGCGCGTGAGACGGGTGTAGGTGCCCGCCGAGGTGAGCGCCACGGTGAACCACGGCAACAACATGTGTTGCGCCCAGCCCACCGGATCACTCGAGATGGCGACGTAGCCGCTTCCGGGAAAGATGGTGATACCCGCGAGGTGAAACTGGAAGAAGAACACGAACAACAAGACAATGCCCAGCAGGAACGTCGGCATTGAGTAGAACACTAGCGCGATGACGGTGATGATGCGGTCAAGAAATGATCGCGGACGACGCGCCGAGACGACGCCACTCATGACGCCGATCACGAACCACAAGATGCCGCCACCGAGGGCCACCGAGGCCGTGACGTTGAGTCGACTCATCACCAATTGCGTCACCGGCTCCGAGTTGTAGTACGAGTAGCCGAGGTTCCCGTGCACTAGTCGCACCACGAATTCCCAGTACTGCTGGAGTAACGGGTGATTCAGTCCGAGACGCGCGCGCACCAAAGCCACGGTCTGCTGGGAAGCCTGACGACCGGCGATGAGTTGGGCCACGTTGTGCGGCGCGACGAAGAAGAGGGTGAACACCCCTACGGTGGTAATCCACAGGACCACGAGTCCCGACGTCAGCCGGCGAACGAAGAATCGAATCATCGCTTTTTCCTCATCGCCGCGAGCAGCCGTTCACCCCGCGGGTCGAGCGCGTCGCGCAGCGAGTCACCGAGGAGGTTGAATGAGACCGTGGTGATGAGCAGTGCGATCGCTGGGAAGGTGATGTACCACCACGCCTGCTGGTAGTACTGCACCCCCGTGGCGAGCATGTCGCCCCAGCTCGCTTGCGGTGGGACCACACCGAGTCCGAGGAATGACAACGTGGCCTCAAAGGAGATCGCGGCGGGGATCAGCAGTGTGGTGTACACCAGGATCGGGGCCACGAGATTGGGCAGCACCTCAGCGTACATGAGGCGAAAGTTGCTCTGGCCCACCGCGCGCGCGGCCTCGATGTACTCCTTCTCGCGAATCGACAGCGTCAGACCACGCACGATGCGTCCAACCGACGCCCAGGAGAAGAAGGCGATCACCGCAATGGTCACCAACAAGCTGGGCCCGACCACCGACACGAGTGCAATCGCGGCGAGGAGGAACGGGAAGGACAAGATCACGTCCATGAACCGGCTCAGCAATGTGTCGATGATCCCACCGACGAAGCCCGCCACCAAGCCGATCGCCGTGCCGATCACCATGGCGCTCACGCTGGCGATGATGCCCACGAGCAACGAGACGCGCGCTCCGTAGACAGTGCGCACCAGTATGTCGCGACCCAGGTCGTCGGTGCCGAAGAGGAACTGCGAGTTGGGTCCGAGGGGGAGACCCGCCGGCGAGAGTCCGGTCAGCGGATACTGAGTATTGGGTCCGTGGCCGACCAGGTGCGCGATGAGTGGCGCACCAATCGCCAATATCACCAAAATGACGATCACCACCGCGGACGCGATGGCCGTCTTGTCCTTGCGTAGGCGCAGCCACGCCAGTTCCCACGGGCTGCGCCCAGCGACCGTTACTTGCGTCGCGTCGTCGCTCAAGGGGGCTGCGTGAACGTCGTCACTCACGCGAGCGTCTCGGAGGATGTCTTAAGCGGGAAGTGGCACGCGACTGCGTGTGCAACGCCTTCGTCCGTGGCCCGCAGTAAGGGGGCCTCGACCTCGCAACGCGCCTGGGCCTGAGGGCAGCGAGGGTGAAAGCGACAACCCGACGGTGGGCTACTGGGCGAGGGGACATCGCCGGTGATGGTGATTCGCTGGCGCTCGCGGGCACGATCCGGATCGGGGATCGGTGCGGCGGACAAGAGGGCCGCGGTGTAGGGGTGGCGCGCCCTCGCGTAGAGGCTCTGCGCGGGGGCCATCTCGACGATTTCTCCGAGATACATCACCGCCACGCGGTCGCTCACCTGCTCGACCACGCTCAGGTCGTGCGAGATGAAGATTGCGGTCAAAGAGAACTCGTCGCGCAGGTCACAGAGCAGGTTGATGACCTGGGCGCGCACCGACACGTCGAGCGCGGACACTGGCTCGTCACAGATCAGCAGCTGCGGTCGAACGATGAGGGCCCGGGCGATCCCAATGCGTTGACGTTGGCCGCCGGAGAACTCGGCCGGATATCGGTTGAAGTGTTCTGGGTTGAGGCCCACCACTTCCATGATCTCTTGAACCTTACGCATCCGCTCGACGCGATTGTCGACACCCTGCACGCGCAGGGCCTCACCGATGATCGAACCGACTCGCCGACGAGGGTTGAGCGAACCGTAGGGATCTTGGAAGACCATTTGCACGTCACGGCGCAGATGTCGGCGTTGCTGCGCGGACATAGTGCCAACATCGTGTCCAGCGAAAGTAATCTTTCCTCCGGTCAGCGGATACAGCATCGCGAGACAGCGCGCCAGTGTCGATTTACCGCAGCCGCTCTCCCCCACCAGCCCCAGGGTCTCGCCCGTCAACACCTCGAACGAGACGCCGTCCACCGCGTGGACGGTCTCGAGGCTACGGCGAAACAGTCCGGACCTCGACACCGGGAAGTGTTTGACGATCTCGTCAACGACGAGCAACGGTTCCGTCGAGTCGACTGGCGACGCACCCGCGCGCGCACTGACGCCACTGATCGGTGGCGCCGCGGTGGTGGTGATCCGCGCGGGCGAGGGAACGGGTCTCGCGTCGGCGCTCGCCAGAGCGGGAAGCCAGCACGCCGAAAGGTGGCCCTCGCGCGACGACACCGCCCGCAATACCGGCTGTTCCTTGATGCAGCGATCCATGACGTACGCACAGCGCGGAGCGAAGGAGCACCCCGCACTGACTTGGAGCAGACTCGGCGGCTGACCCGGGATGGTTAGCAGTCTCGCCTTGGAGCCAGCGACCGGCACCGACGCCAGAAGACCTTTGGTGTAGGGGTGGTGGACGTCGTAGTACGCGTCGCGACACGACGCGATCTCGACTGGCTTGCCGGCGTACATCACCATCACTCGATCGGCCAGGTCGGCCACGACACCGAGGTCGTGGGTCACGAAGATTAGCGCCATGCCCAATTCGAGTTGGAGTTTAACGAGCAGTTCCAAGATCTGCGCCTGAATCGTGGCGTCGAGGGCGGTCGTGGGTTCGTCCGCGATCAGGATCTCGGGCTCCAAGGCGAGGGCCATCGCGATCAGCACCCGCTGGCGCATGCCACCAGAGAATTGGTGGGGATACTCATTGACTCGCTGCTGAGGGTGTGAGATGCCGACGAGTTCGAGCAGTTCCACCGCGCGATGACGCGCCGCGGACCGGCTCACGTCCTCGTGGATGCGGATGCCTTCGGCGAGTTGCCAACCGACGGTGTAGAGGGGATGCAGGCTGGTGAGGGGGTCCTGGAAGACCAGTCCTATTCGCCGACCGCGAATCTCGCGCAGCTCGTCCTCGGTGCGCGACAACAGGTCCGCGCCGTCGAAGATGGCCTGTCCAGTGATGTCGGCGCCGGGCACCAGACCGACCAGCGCTTGGGTACAGACGCTCTTGCCCGATCCCGATTCACCCACGATGGCGAGCGTCTCACCGGCTTGCAGGGTGAACGAGGCACCGCGGACCGCGCGCACGACGCCGTCGAAGGTCGAGAAACTCACTGTCAGGTCTCGAACATCGAGCAAAGGAGTCAACGAATCCGCCGCCATCGCCATGACCTGCCTAGAGTTCGCCGGCAGTGCTCAGCCATGCCTCGATGTCGTTCACCGTGCGCGGCAAATTCGCCGACAGCAGTTCGAAGCCGTCGGGGGTGACAAGAACATCGTCCTCGATTCGAAAACCCTGTCCGCGAAGTTCTTCGGGGATGGTCTCGTCGTTGGCCTGGAAATACAGTCCCGGCTCCACCGTAAGGACGTGCCCAGGTTGGAGAATGCCCTCCAAGTACTCGGGTGCGCGCGCACTGGAGCAGTCGTGAACGTCGAGTCCCAGCATGTGCCCGGGCGAGCACAACGTCCAGCGGCGGTGCAGTCCCGAATCGGATTGCAACGACTCGCGAGCGCTGACCGGCAAAATACCGAGATCCGCCAGGCCCTCGGCGAGCACTCGTGCTGACGCCGCGTAGAAGGACTTGAACGCCACGCCGGGTCGCACCTCTAACAATGCCGCCTCTTGGGCCGCCAATACGATCTCGTAGACCTGTCGCTGCAGCGTGGTGAAACTACCACTCACGGGTATCGTGCGAGTGATATCCGCGGTGTAGAGCGAATTCACCTCCACCCCTGCGTCGAGCAGCAGCATTTGGCCGGACTGAAGGCCTCCGTCGTTGCGCGTCCAGTGCAAAGTGGCGGCGTGCTCACCAAGCGCCGATATCGTCTGGTAGCCCGTGTCGTAGCCCTCGAGACGGGCGCGGGCGCCGAAGGTGACTTCGACCTGTCGTTCGCTGAAGGGATTACCCGAATGCAGGAGCTTCGCGACGTCCCCAAAGCCTCGAATCGTGGCGTCCACCGCGTCACGTAACTGTTGGATCTCCCACTCGTCCTTCACGAGGCGCAGTTCGGCCAGCACGGCGGCGAGCTCTCGATTCGCGAGCACGTTGTGCTCGCCGAGGAGCGGTGTGACGAAACGGTCGTCAACAGGCACGAACCGGGTACGTTGACCATTGTCGAGCACCCCTGGCAACTCGCTCAGCGGACGACACTCGATACCGAGTTCTTGGCTGCGCTGATCGAGACCCGGTCGGCGCCCTACCCAGAATTCGCCGGTAAAAAAATCCTTCCAGAACTCGCCGTTGTCGCGGGCCGAGGGGGGGTGCAGAAAGAGTTGCGGCTCAGCACCAGGGGCCATGACCAGTACGCCATTGGGCGTTTGGTCACCGGTGAGCCACGCGTAGTCGCTCGCCGCGCGGAACCGATAGAACTGGTCGCCGTTGCGACGAATCGCTTGACCCGACGACACCACCAAGGTCTCGTCGGGTATGGCGTGGCGTAGTTGGCGCCGTCGGCGAGCGGTGTGCGCGGACGGCGGCGACGGCGGCGACACGAAGGCGGGCTGCGTTCCCCAACCGCCCTGCATGAATTCGTTAAGCCGAGACGAAGTTGGATCGTCGAAACTACCCGGATCCAACTCCATCTCGGTCGAGGTCAACGAAACGACCACCTGTTCGCTCACTCCGGAACAGGAGTGCCGACGGCGACGGCCATGCTCACTTGGAGAGCCAAACGTTCGGCAGATCGCAATTGAGGCTGTACCAGAAGAAGCTGCAGCCCTGGAGGCTCGAGGAGTGGTAGAGGGGCCACTTCTGTACGTTGATCGGCACGATCGCAATGTCCTTGACCGCTTGCTCGTTCGCCTTGGCCCACGCCGCCGACACGGCCGACGAAGTTGTCGCCTTCAGGGCCTGGGCCACTTCAGCCTCGAGCACCTTGGACGAGTACCCACCGAAGTCGTTCGAACCTAGCCCGGGGGCGGTCAAGAGCGGTACCACGGTCGAACGACCGTTGTTACCGAACCAGTCGGGAATCCATCCCGGGGGAGCAACGTCCCACAGGCCGCTCTTGGCACTGGCCGGCTGGGTGAGGTACTTGCCGTAGAAGTCGGACTGGGTCGCGGGCACCAAGGTCACCTTGAATCCGGCGAGCTGAAGGCTGGACTGCAGGGACTGGCCGACCCGAGGTCCCGGGTCAGTCGTCGAGTAGAGCAATTTGATGGCGACGCCTTTGGGGTAGCCCGCTTGCTTGAGCAGTGCCTTGGCTTTCGCCGGGTCACCCGCGCCGTTCTTGTCCGGGAAGGGATTGAAGCCCTTCACGTAACCGACGCTGCCAGGTAGAACAACTTGGGACGTCGTGGCCGCGATAGCTGGTCCGCCGAGGATCTGCACGATGGCGTTCTTGTTGACCGCGTACGCCACTGCCTCGCGCACCAGCTTGTTGGTCATCGGACCGTGGTATTGGTTGAGCGCAAGATAGGTACCGAGGTCCACATAGTTGTTGCCCGCCGGACCGATGATGAGCTTCGGGTCCTTCTGCGCGGTCAGTCCCGGAATGTCCTGGGTCGGGGGCGTGACGTCCCACTCCATGTTTCCGGTGCCCACCTGGAGCTGCTGCTGCACGCTCGTGGCGGTGAGACCCTCAGTGATCTGGATCTGATTGACGTAGGCGCCGCGCAGCGGATCACTCGACTGCACCCACGCCGAGTTGCGAGCCAGTGTCATCGACTTACCAGCGGTGTAGTTCGTGATCTGGTACGGACCATCCGAGAGGGTGTGCGCACGGAACAGCGCGCCGTCCGGTAGGTAGGCCATGTACTCGATGGGTCGCGCCGAGCAGAAGCCCTGAGAGAGGATGTTCAAGAAGTCGGCCGCGGGTGACAGCAACTTGAAGACGATCGTGGTGGCGTTGACCGCCTTGACGCCGGCGAGGCCGTGCCCGTTGACGTAGGCCTTAATACCCGCCACCGTGGCGGGAACCTTGGCGAAGGCGTTGCAGTACGCCGTCATACCGACAATGGTCGCAGTGAAATATGCGCTGGCCCCGCTGGGCGAGACCGGGTTGCACAGCATCTTGAACTGGCGCACGAAGTCGGCCGCGGTCACCGCCCGAGCCGGCGACGAGTCCCACATGACGTTGCTACGCAGGTGAATCGTGTAGGTCTTGCCGCCGTTGCCCGTCGTGGGCAGCACCGTTGCCACGTCCGGCTTGATAATGAGCTGTGAGGCGAAGGATCCCCTCGAGTCGTAGCTGAAGAGCTGACGAGCGTAGGCCCGATTGAGCATGTTGGAAACCGTGTAGTACGCGCTCACCGTATCGAGATTAAAGATGTCACTCTGTCCCAGTACCTTGAGGACGCCACCACGTTGGGGCGTACCGGCCGCGCCCGCCGTCCCGATCGAAATCGCACCTTGAGCCGAACCGAACGCCACCATTGCCATGACCGTGATCGCCGCAACCAACCCTGGCTTGCTCGGCAGCAACGCACCACGTCTGCCGGCGGCGTTCTTTCGAATCGAGATAGACTTTCCTTGTCGTGTCATAGTCCCCCCATACGTATGGGCCGTTATCGTGCCGGCGTAATGTTTGAAATATATCACATGCCACATGTCTCCGTTGATACTGGGTAGGTTTGACGACAAGCAAACTCCCCGAGAAGCAGCTCGACGGTACGGAGCAGCACCGTTCCTCCGTGCTCGACCCACGTCCAAGGTTGGCTTTAACTATGAAGAGAGGAATTCTCGATGCGCTCCAAAGAAACGCGTCAACTTGAGTTACCTCACCGGGACACGCCGTGATGGCAGCCGAGTCCACTCTGGTGGATCCGCGTACGCTTTCGAATCAGTAGTTACCGGCGATCCGGATTAACTTCGTCTGGGCGTGACTCGAATTTCGTTCCCAAAAGTACGATTCGTGATAATGCTTGACTGCGTGACGTCCACCGACGCACTCAAGCACCATAGGAAACGAAGGGGAGTACAACGTGCCAACGATGGTCACTGACCAGATTGAAATTAACTACAGCGATGAAGGAGCCGGGCCGGAGACCATCGTGTTCGTCAACGGACTGGCCGACGACCTTCAAACGTGGTCATACCAAGTGCCCGCATTCTTGAATGCTGGCTATCGAGTCGTTCGATTTGATAACCGAGGAGTTGGCGAAAGTTCGAAGCCCGCTGGTCCCTACACCACCAAGTTGTTTGCCGCGGACACGAAGGCTCTCGTTGACCACCTCGTCCTGGAGCAATTCCACCTGCTCGGTATATCGATGGGCGGAATGATCGTGCAAGAGTATGCACTGGCCTATCCCGACGACCTTCGAAGTGTCACCATGGCCTGCACGTATGCTGCGCCCGGACCATTTTGTTCAAAGATGTACACCTTGTGGGCCGATCAAGCTCCCGTCCTCGGCGTCCCGGCGATAATGCGCGACGTCGCTCTGTGGGCCTTTACGCTCGAATTCTTCGAAGATCGAGCCGGTGAACTCGCCGAGTTTGAGTCGGCAATGCAGTTCATGAATCAGCCAGTCTCGGCGTATCTCGCGCAACTCGAATCGATTCGCACGCACGACGCCACGGATCGCCTATCGAACCTCAAGGTTCCGACCTTGGTCCTTGCTGGCTCGGACGACATCCTCATCCCGGTTGAGCTTTCACGTCGACTCCACGCATTGATCCCCGGATCAACATGGGCCACGAGCAAGGGTGGGCACGCCTGTATTTGGGAATTCCCAGATGCCTTCAACTCAACCGTGCTCAACTTTCTCGGGAGCCTTACCAAGAGCTGAAACGATGAAGAGTGATTGCGGCCGCGACGATTCTCCAGTGGATCGCGATCCGCAGTTCGCCAACGCCATTGAAAGGGGGCGCGCTAGGGTGTCGGGCCCCAATCGCTCAGAACGGTGAACAGCCATCACTGATAGTCCCGCATCGAAGCAGACATCCTGATCAGTCGACCGATGACGGAATAGTTGAAGACCGACGCTGCGATCAGGTTGCGCGCGAGTACGGCCGGCACGTTGAGCTCTTCTGAAGATCTATCCACAGCAGTGATCGCACGGGCTCAATGCGTTTGTAAGAACAGCCGAGATTGCCATGCAGGAGATGACCAAGTAACACGAAGTACTACTCAGGGAGGGAACGGTACCAGTGGGGAGCAATGTTGAATTGTCGAATCGCGATCGCTGACGCGTGAGCGCCTACCTCTGGTGTGCCGTGCCTCGGCAAGAGGTGCACGAGAGGGAAGGTCACCATCTGTGCCATGAACTGTGACAACGAATACGATGTTGAACTGATGGAGAAACGCGGGACCAACGTTCATCACGAATCACTGCGACCACTTCGGCTCCTTCTGTTCGCCAGAGATGAATTCGACGTCAGCAACCGACTGACGTCGGGTTGGGAGCCCTTCCGTGGGTTCGACAGATTCGCCGACAAGGGGATCGAATGGACGAAAAAAACCTGATGAAGTGGCTTTCGCCCGGCGACCTACAAATTCTCGAGAGCATTCTCGAAGATCGCTACGGAATCGAGGGACCAGAACTCCGACAACTACCCGGTGAGTTCAAGAATAGTTTCGTCGTGATGAGTCCCGAAAGTGCGAGATTCGTGGTCAAGCTCACGGACGTCGAAGACGATTCGGGCCGCACGCACCTGCAGGCCGATCTACTCGAGCATCTGGCCGCGCGCGCGACCGGACTTCCAGTTCCTCGCGTCGTACGCGCGCGCGATGGCGCGCACGTTCTAACGATCAAGTTCGATGAGCGCGAGGCACTGCTCATGATGCTGACGTGGCTTCCCGGACAGTCAGTATCGGAACTCTCCGTCCCGAGTCCGGAACTGTTGTGGGAGATTGGTGAAACGGCGGCCCGGTTCGTCGAAGGACTCTCGGACTTCGGTCACCCTTCCGCAATCGAAACCCATGAGTGGCACATTCTGGATGCCGCGACGAACGCGCGTTCATTGTTGCCCCTCATCGTCGACCATGACGCGAGGTCAGACGTGATACGCGTGCTTCATTGGTACGACGAGGTTGTTCTACCTACGCTGGATCAACTGCGCGTCGGCATTGTCTAGGTTCAACCGGTGGAAGCAACACCCGCTTGTTGAATCGATAGTAGATGCTCGTTGAGCGCCTCGGCAGGAGTTCGCCATCCGAGAGTTTTTCTCGGGCGAGTGTTGAGTGCGTGGGCAACTGCTTCTAAGTCTTCGGCGCTCCATCGACACAGGTCAGTTCCTTTTGGAAAATATTGACGAAGTAGGCCATTGGTGTTTTCATTCGTTCCTCGTTGCCACGGACTTCGGGGGTCAGCAAAGAAGACTGGGACACCGATTTCGATCGTGAAGTTCACGTGCTGGGAGAGTTCCTTGCCGCGATCCCACGTGATGGACTGACGCAGTTGATTCGGCAGGTCGGCAACCGTCGAATCGCCTGGTTGCTCGGGACCCGGTGCTTATTGTCGTAGAACGTTGAGCGGTTTAGACCGACCACCCGGCACGAAGCACGTTCGGAGTAACCCAGGTTGCCTAACGCTTGAGCAACCTGGAACTTCCTTTTGGGTTGACGGGAACCTCCCCATTGAAGAGTGCCGTGGCGGCTTTGACTAGTTCGAGTTCGGCTTCGAGATCACGAATCGTGCGCTGCGCTCGCGCCAGTTCATCGACGTCACAGCTCTTGACCCCGGCCAAACGGTCATGATCGATCAGAGCTTGATGCTTCCAACGATGAAGCGTCGCTGCGGCGATGTTGAGTTCGCCGG
>JAYVZV010000119.1:0-9077 GCA_043782995.1 Acidimicrobiales bacterium
GCGCCGTTCGGATCGAACGGGTCGCGCATGGTCGCCTTCTTCAACTGGATCACGCAGATCGGTTTCGAAACCGAGGGGCTGATCCTCATCGTCGGAGCGGCGATCGTGCTCAGCGAGATGGCCGGCATCCACGTCTCGAGTGCTCTGAGGGTGGTCTTCATCGTCGTGGCAGCCGCGATCCAGGCCGTCGTGCCCTATCTGGGCCACGCCACGATGGTCAAGGTACTGCGGGCCCTTATCATCCCGTTCGTCGCGATCTTCGTGCTGCTGGCGTTCTACGACTTCAAGCACGGTTCGGCCAGTTTCAAGGGCTTCGGCGGGGGCTGGGAGCTCTACACCGCCGGTTTGGCCTTTACCTTTGCCCTCTCGGGACTCGGCTGGACGGAGGTCGGCAACGACTACACGCGATACGTCCCTCGTGACGCCAGCCGCAAGGCCATCGTCGGCTGGATCTTCCTCGGCACGGCTATCCCCGAGATCTTCATGATGATCCTGGGGGCCGCGACGTTCACCTTCCTCTCCTCCAACGCCCAGGTCGCGGCGTGGAACGGGGCCAACCCCTTCGAGGCGCTGCACGGTCAGCACTTCATCCCGAGCTGGGCCGTCGCCGTGTTCCTCGTCTTCGCCATCGTGCAGCTGTTCGGCATCAACTCGCTCGACCTCTACTCCTCGGGCGTGTCGCTACAGGCCATGGGCCTGCGTCTCCGCCGCTACCAGGCGGTCGTGCTCGACAGCTTCATCGCCTGCGGACTGACGATCTGGGCGATGTTCCAGTCGACCTTCTCGCTCTACATGAAGGAGTTCGTAGGCGTCATCATCGTTTGGATCGCCCCGTGGTTCGGCATCTTGATGGTGGACTGGCTAATGCGCAAGTTCCGCTACAACGCCGCCGAGCTGCAGCGCACCGACAAGGACGGTCTCTACTTTGTGGGCTCCTCCGGCATCAACTGGAACGCCATCGTCGCCTTCTTCGCCGGCCTGGTCACCGCGACCATCGCCTTCTCGAAGGCTCCGCCCCCGGTCAATCTCCCGTTCCACTGGATGACCCCGATCTCGAACCACTTCGGTGGGGCCTGCGCCGCCAAACCGGTGCACGGCGTCTGCACCGCGGGCTGGTACGGCGGCGCCGACTTCTCGGTGCCCACCGGCATCATCATTGCGGGAGTGGTTTACTTCGTGCTCGAGCGCGCCACGGGCAACGTCGCGCGCCAGGTCGTGCGTCAAAAAGAGCTCGAACCGAACCTGTAGCAATTCACGACGAGGCCCCGGGCTAGGCCCGGGGCCTCGTCGTGACTCAGCCGACCCAGTCTTCGACCAGACCACCCGATCCGTCGGGACGAAAGACCGGTATGGACCCGAGGGCGCGAACCATCGCCGCGTCCTCGCCCAGCGAGCTGCGCCATACTGACGCCTCCGTGACGAGCGTGCCGATGACTACGATCTCGGCCCCCACCCGGCGAAGGAGCCGCAGCGCCGCGCCGGTCGACGCCCCCGTGGAGATCACGTCGTCGACGATCGCCACCCGGCGTCCCTCGACGTCCTTGACGCGGGCCCGGTCGAACAGGAGTCGCTGCTCTACGTCGGTGGTGATCGAGCGCACCGGCTCGGAGACGGCATCGGCGAGGTGGATCTTGGGAGTCTTGTGCAGGATCACGTACTGGTCAAGTCCGAGGTGACGGGTGACCTCGACGACGAGCGGGATTCCCATGGTCGCCACGGTCGCGACGATGTCGACGTCGTAGGGCCGAAGGATGTCGGCCAGTTCCTCGCCGGCCTTCGACATGAACTGGACGCCCATGTCCACGGTGATCAAGAGTGCCAGGGTCAACTGGTCGTTGAGCGGGGCCAACGGCAAGTCCACCCGCTGCGAGCCGATCTCCACTGAATACGTGCGTTCGCCCACGGTGCTGGAGCATACTTAGCCGATGACGCCCGCTCGATCACCGCTCGACCGCTCGCTCGCCGCGCGAATGCTCACCACCGCATACGACGAGGCCCTCGCCGGCCTCCGTGAGGGCGGTATCCCTATCGGCGCCGCGCTCTTCAAGCGAGACGGCACGTTGATCAGCTCGGGCCACAATCGTCGGGTCCAGGAGGACGACACGTCGGTGCACGCCGAGACCGACGCCTTCCGGCGCGGCGGGCGGCGGCGCGACTACCGCGACTGCGTCATGGTCACGACCCTGTCGCCGTGCTGGTACTGCTCAGGCCTGGTGCGCCAGTTCAATATCGGGGCCGTAGTGATCGGCGAGGCGCAAAACTTCCACGGCGGTCACGACTGGCTCGGCGAGCTCGGGGTGGAGATCGTCGTGCTCGACAACCCCGCGTGCACCGAGCTGCTCGCGACGTTCATTGCCGACCACGACGAACTATGGAACGAGGACATCGGCCTCTGAGTCAGCGTGCGGGGGGGCCGAAGAGCCGGTCACCGGCGTCACCCAGCCCGGGCGTGATGTAGCCGACGTCGTTGAGCTCCGCGTCGAGCGCGGCGGCGACGATGCGGACGTCGGGGTGACGCGAGAAGACGAAGTCCACGCCCGGTTGCGCGGCGATCAGGCAGAGCACCGTGACGTCGCCGGCGCCGCGGGAGCGCAGCATGTCCAGCACGCACACCAGCGAGCCGCCCGTGGCGAGCATCGGGTCACACAGCACCACGTGCACGCCGGTGAGCGACTCGGGCAGCCCGTCGAGGTACACGTCGGGCAGCAGCGTCGTCTCATTGCGGCGCAGTCCCACGAGACAGACCCGGTGGTGGGGAAGGACCTCCTGGACCGCTGGGCTCATCCCGAGACCGGCTCTCAGTATCGGCACAATAAGGTACTCAGTGTCGATTCGCACCGCCGGGGCGCCCTTCAGCACGGGCGTGTCAACGGTCGTGCAGGTGACGGGCGTGTCGCGGAACGCCTCGTAGGCGACGAAGCGCGAGATCTCTCCCGCGAGGCGCAAGAAGTCGGCGTTCGACGTCGATTCGTCTCGCAATTGGCGGACCTTGTCGGCCACGACGGGATGGTTGATCACATGCAGTGAGGGCACGTGGTCACACTACGTCGCTCGAAGTCCGTCGCCGGGTCTGGCGCCGGAGGTCGCGGGAGCGACCGTTACGATTGCGGGGTGATCACCCCCCTTCGGACACCGGTCGAAGGCGACCGTGACGTCGGAACGGCCAATCCTCTAGGCGGGGTGACGTCCACCTACCCGGGGCCGCGGGTGCGCATCTCGCGCGACCGAAGTCTCGCGTGGTGGCGCCGCATCCTGCCGGTGATGGCGTCGCACCGGGTCACCTTCTCGCTGGCGATCGGACTTTCATTCCTCAGCCTGGTGTTCCAGACCCTGGTGCCCAACATGCTGAACGGGGCCATCGACCACGCCCTGGTGCGCCACTCGACCGCCCTGCACGGCGACGTCGTGCGCATTCTCCTCGTAGGGGTAGCGGCCGGGGTGACGGGCGTCGTCTCTCGCCAGTTCACCTTCCTGACGGCCTACAACGTCGAGGCCGACCTGCGCTCGCTGATCTACGAGCACCTCAGCTGGCTCTCGTTCGGCTTCTACGACCGCGTGCAATCAGGCCAGCTCATCAGCCGAGCCAACAGTGACATCCGCAGCGTCCAGATGTACTCGACCTTCGCCCCCCTCATCCTGGTGCAGTGCTGCATTGGGGTCCTCGCGTTCGGCTTCATGCTGAAGATCAACGCCCTGCTCGCCGTCATCGCCATGACGGTCATGCCGATTCTCTACTTCGTGGGCATCCGCATGCGCCGGGTGATGTTCCCGATCTCGTGGATTACCCAAGCCCGCCTCGCCGACGTCGCCACCATCGTCGACGAGAACGTCAACGGCGTTCGCGTCGTCAAGTCCTTCGCCCAAGAAGTGGCTGAGGTCAACCGTTTGGCTGACGCCGCCGAGCGGTTGGCCTGGGCCTACGTGAAGGATGCCCAGATTCGGGGCAAGTGGTCGCCGTGGGTTCAGAACCTTCCCCAGCTGGGACTCGCCCTGGTGCTCTTCTTCGGCGGTTGGATGGTCATCGACGGCCACCTCGGCATCGGCGCGATTCTCGCCTTCAACGCCTACCTCTTGATGCTCCAGGCACCCTTCATGATGCTGGGCCAGCTCGTCATGATGGGCCAGCGGGCCCGCGCGAGCGCCGAGAGAATCTTCGAGATCCTCGACGAGCGCCCCGAGATCGTGGAGCGCCCGGGCGCCTACGACCTGGCCGACGTGCGTGGCGCGATCGACTTCGATCACGTGCGCTTCAGTTACGTGGACGACGTCGAGATCCTGCGCGACTTTGATGCCCACATCGAGGCCGGCGAGTCGGTGGCGATCGTCGGGCGCACCGGGTCGGGCAAGTCCACCGTGGCGCGCCTGGTCACTCGCTTCTACGACGTGGACGGGGGCACCGTTCGCATCGACGGGCACGACGTGCGTGACGTGACGCTGCCCTCACTGCGCGAGCACGTCGGCGTTGTGCTCGACGACCCCTTCCTCTTCTCGATCTCGATCCACGACAACATCGCCTACGGCCGGCCCGACGCCCTCGCGTCCGACGTCGAGTCCGCCGCCCGGGCGGCCAACGCGCACGAGTTCATCGAACGACTCCCCGAGGGCTACGAGACGGTCATCGGCGAGCGGGGCTACACGCTCTCGGGCGGCCAACGCCAACGCATCGCGATCGCTCGAACCCTGCTGGTCAATCCGCCAATCCTCGTCCTGGACGACGCCACGAGCGCCATTGACGTGCACGTCGAGGCCGGGATCTACGAGGCGCTGAACCGACTCCTCGCCCATCGCACGACCATCGTGATCGCGCACCGCATCTCGACGATCGCCCTCGCCAGTCGGGTCCTGCTGCTCGACGACGGCCGGGTCGTGGCCAGCGGCACCCACGAGCAACTCCTCGCCTCGACCCCCCTCTACGCCGAGGTCCTGGCCCAGAGCTCAACGCCCGAGCCGGACTGATGGCCTGGGGCGGCGGTTGGGGCGGCGGCGGAGCGATGTTCGGCGCTGGTCAACCGGCGGGGCTGCCCTTCGGCGGCATCCCGAGCGAGCTGATGGACGAGGCCACGAAGCTGCTCGCGCACGAGCCCGACCACCGGCCGTCGGACGCCGCGTTCACCCAGCGGCCCCGCGAGGCCGAGCGCCAGCGCCTGACGCTGCCGCGCCTGATCGGCGCCTACCCCAAGTGGGTGACCGGCGGCACGGGGCTAGTGATCGTCATCAGCCTCATCCAGCAGGCCGGCCCGCTCCTCACCGAGTACGCCATCAACCACGGCATGGTCGCCGGACACCGTTCACTGCGTGTCATCGCGGTCTGCGCGCTCGGGTACCTGGCGCTCGCGCTGGCGTCGGCCATCTTGCAACGTGTACAGGTCGACGTGACCGGCCTGCTCGCGTCGAGGGTGATGCACGACCTGCGCATCCGAGTCTTCACCCACTTCCAGCGACTCAGCCTCGACTTCTTCACCGACGAGAAGGCCGGCGTGCTGATGAGTCGCATGACGAGCGACATCGAGAACCTCCAGCAGCTGGTCCAGGACGGGATTGCTCAGTTCGCGGCGCAGGGCCTCACCATGGCCGTCATCACCGCGATCCTGTTCTGGTTGAACGCGGCGCTGGCGACGTGGACGGTGCTACTAGTGGTGCCGCTGCTCGTGGCGATCTCGATCTGGTTCCACCGCGCCTCGGAGAAGGGCTACCTGCTCAGCCGCGACCGCATCGCCAACGTCCTGGCCGACCTTTCGGAGTCCCTCTACGGAATTCGCGTCGTCACCGCCCACAACCGCCAGCGGCGAAACATCAACAATCACCGCCACGTGGTGGGCGCCTACCGTGACGCCAACCTCTACACCGGCCGCGTCAACGCGGTCTACGGTCCCGCCACGATCACGATCGGTATCCTCGGCCAGGGACTGCTGCTCGGGATCGGCGGCGACATGGTGCTGAAGGGCCGGTTGACCATCGGGGCGCTCGTCGCCTTCTTCTTGTACCTCAACCGCTTCTTCGGTCCGATCCAGCTACTGGTCCAGCAGTACAACGCGCTCCAGCAGGGCCGCTCGTCGATCATCCGCCTGCGCGAGCTCCTCGAGATCGCGCCGAGCGTCGACGAGGTCGAGGGCGCCGCAGACCTTCCCTCCCTCGAAGGTCGGATCACCTTCGAGGACGTGAGCTTCGGCTACGACCCGGAGCGCCTGGTGCTGCGCCACGTCAACTTGGAGATCGCCCCCGGCGAGTCGGTCGCCTTCGTGGGCCCGACCGGTGCCGGCAAGTCCACCATGGCCAAGCTCGCCAACCGCTTTTACGACCCGACCTCGGGCCGGGTGCTGCTCGACGGCGTCGACATCCGCACCGTGACGCTGCGCTCACTGCGCTCCCAGCTCGGCGTCGTGCCCCAGGAGGCCTTCCTCTTCGCCGGCTCGATTCGCACGAACCTCGCCTTCGGTCGGCCCCACGTCACCGGCGAGGAGATCGAGGAGGCCATCGACGCCGTAGGCCTGCGCGACCTCGTCGAGCGCCTACCCCAGGGGATCGACACCGCCGTGCACGAGCGCGGCCAGACCCTCTCGGCCGGGGAACGCCAACTCCTCGCCCTGGCCCGGGCCTTCCTCGCCCGCCCCCGAGTGCTGATCCTCGACGAGGCGACCTCGTCGCTCGACCTGCAGAGCGAGACCACCATCGAGCGAGCGCTCGACCGACTGCTCGAGGGCCGCTCGGCCATCCTCATCGCGCACCGGCTCACCACCGCCCAGCGCGCCGACCGCATCGTCGTGATTGACCAAGGAGAAGTCGTCGAGATGGGCACGCCGGCCGAGCTGCTCGAGGCCGGCGGCGCCTACGCCGCGATGTTTAACGCGTGGCTGGCCTCGGGCGGACGCGACTCGACCCGACCCGACGAGGAGACCGACGACTAGGCGTGAAGGGTGCCGCTAGGTCTCGCGCCCGACCAGCTCGACGCCCCCGCCGAAGGGGCTGGCCCCGCCCTCGGGCGACGGCGGGCTCGGTCGGAACCACGAGTACTCAATGGTGACGGCGATCCGCTCAGCCAGGTCCTCGCCCAGTTCGCGCGCGACGAGCCACAGGGCGAGGTCGATCCCGCTCGTCACCCCTCCGCAGGTCACCAGGTTCCCGTCGTCGACGACCCGTTCCGCGACCACCTCGACGCCCAGCGCCGCGAGCTCGGCGAGCGCCGAGTGGTGGGTGCTGGCCCGTCGTCCCGGTATGAGTCCGGCGTGGGCCAGCAGCATCGTCCCGGTGCAGACGCCCGCGAGGACCCCAACGTGGGCCGCGGCGACGGCCAGCAGGGGTTCGAGCTCGCCTCGCTGGTGCTCACCCCACGCGCCGACCTCGGCCCGAGCGTTCCAGCCGCCCCCCGGGACGAGCAGGATCTCGGCTTCGGTCGGATCGAAGGTTCCGTCGGTCGAGAAGTCCAGACCGCCCGCGCCGCGCACCGTCTTCTGGCCCGTGGCGCTGACGAGGCGCACTTCGAAGTTCCCGTGCGCCGACTGGGCCTTGCGCCACACCTCGAGCGGACCGAGCGCGTCCAACTCGTCCAGTCCGTCGAAGACGACGATGTCGACCAACATCCCTCGAGTGTACGTGAGGCCGCTCGGCCCAGCGGAGGCGACGGGCGCGGTCCGTCCCGTCGTCTGGTTGCCTAGGATTCTGTTGGAGTTGACGGCCACGAGGTGACTTTCGACCCCACGGCATCCGGCGTCGGCCGGTGCACAGTGGTGGGTAGAGCAAAGAGGAGAGGTCCGATGCAGAGCAGTGGAACAGTGCCGCGCCCCCGGAGGCGGTTCATTCCCTTCTCGTTGCTCGCGATCCTGTTGGTGGGCAGCGCCCTCGCCGTCGGGGCGTCGATCGGCACAGGGCCCTCGAGCGCGACGGGCCCCGAGGGAGTCCTCGTCTACGACGTACGCGACCTCGCCCCGGCGACGACCACGTTGAGCGGCGCGCCCGTCGACGGCCTGACCTGCCAGACTCAGTCCCAAGAGGTTGTCAAGTACCACATCCACGTCTACCTGTCGGTCTACGTCGCCGGCCGCCCGACGCGCGTGCCCGCCGGCGTCGGCATGACCCAGCCGTCGAGCGTCCAGCACTTCGCGTCGGGCCCCTACTACGACGTCGGCCTGGCCAACTGCCTCTACTGGATCCACACTCACGTGAACGACGGCGTCATCCACGTGGAGGCCCCGCACCGGGCGTCCTTCACGCTCGGCCAGTTCTTCGACGTCTGGGGTCAGCCGCTCCGCGCCCGTCAGGTCGGTCCGGCCAAGGGCTCGGTGGTCGTGTTCGAGAACGGCCGACGGATCGTCGGCGACCCGCGCTCGACTCCCCTGTTGCCCCACGGGGTCATCCAGATCGACGTCGGCACCCCGGTCGTGGCGTTCCACCCCGTCACCTACAAGGTCAACGGCGGCTGCGGCCAGGGCACCCTTGGCTGCGCCACCGGTCCCGCGAAGAAGAAGTAGCTCCGGAGTGCGGGGACTCTGAAGCGAGTTAGGTCATTGCCTTCACGGACTCAATGAGCGACGCCGAGGTCTGGTGGCCCGTGGGTACCGGCTGGACCTGCAGGTGGGTGACGCCCGCGGACTTGAAGGCGGCGATCCTCTCGGCGACGTAACTCTCCGGTCCGCAGAGCGTGGTCAACTCGAGAAACTCGGCCGGGATCGCCGCCTCGGCCTCGCGCTTCTTGCCGTCGAGGTAGAGGTCCTGGATGAGCTCGGCCTCCTTCTCGAAGCCGTAGCGCACCGCCAGTTCGTTGTAGAAGTTCTTGCCCTTGGCCCCCATTCCGCCGAGGTAGAGCGCGGTCGAAGGACGCATGAGGTCGCGCAGCGCGGTGACGTCGTCGCCCTCGCCAATGGCGAGCAGCCCCCCGGCCGTGATCATCAGGTCGCCCAGGGCGGCGTCGCGCTTGGCCCGACCGCTCGCCAGCGACGAGCCCCACACGTCGTTCGCGCGCTCGGGGATGAAGAAGACCGGTATCCAGCCGTCGGCGATCTCGGCGGTCATCGCCACGTTCTGCTCGCCGAGCGAGGCGATCCAGATGGGGATTTCGCTGCGCACCGGATGGGTGATCATCT
>JAYVZV010000120.1:0-26991 GCA_043782995.1 Acidimicrobiales bacterium
TAATGATTAAGCAGTAGACGATTGGTCCTGATGTCTGCAACGCCGTCAAAGAATAGGTCGAGAGCAGTGGTGAATAGCGGGTCGGCGGGCGCCGGTCTCGAGAAGAGAGTTATCGATGAGTGGAACTTCACGTCGTCACGGCCGAGTATCGACGTTGCACGTGCACCTAGGAGACTGTTCATCGCAGACGTAGTTGCTCGAAGACGGGCTCCGAGAATTGGATGACTGAGATAGGCGACGGCTTCATCGAGAGACGTAATCGCGTAGTGACGCGCAGTCGGGCTCGTTCCTAGGTCAGCGAGTTGGGGAAAAATCCACCAAATCCAATGACCGACCTTGCTACCTCTACGAATCCCGCCGAGGGCGTTCTCGAAACTCTCTTGGTGATTCTGAGCCAGAACGAATCGACGTAGGTGAAATGGATCCTCTCTCTTCGTGGACATCTCGCACGGAATGGCATACGCCAGTCAACAGTCGACCTTGACCCGTTCTTGCGCCCTCAGATCCTTGAGCCCCCACTGGCCCACGCAGAGATTCCGGATGGCGCTCCAGGCCGGAAACCATCCGCTCAACGGCTCGGCTGGGCTTTGGCGCCCCGTGAGTCGTGACCGAACCAGGAAGTTGGGCAACCGACTCGAACCATCAGCATCATTCACTCGAAGGTGGTGGCGACGCTGGCGAGGCGCAAACGGAGAGGCTGGACAAGTGGAGCAACGCGACTCAGGCGACGTCACTTGATGTGAAATTGACCTCCGAAGTCTCGACAGTCCCGCCGCGTCGCCCCGGCGCGTCCTGCCACTGCCAATAGAGATTGGTGTGGGCGATCACCTGTTCAGGCGGAGGCGCACCGTACGCGGAGAGGTCTTCAGTGGTGTGCGCGTCGCCGACCAGGGTCACGTCGTACCCACGTACGAGGGCGCCGTGGAGAGTCGAACGTATGCAGGCGTCGGTCTGGGCACCGGTCACGACCACGCGGCCGACTCGCCGCTCGGCGAGGACCTCTTCCAGGTCGGTCTCCTCGAAGGAGTCGCCGTAGCGCTTGCTGACGAGAGGTTCGGACTCGAGTCGCGCCAATTCGTCCACGTAGCGCCACCCGTCGCTCCCCGGTGGCAGTTCGTCACTCGAGTGCTGCACCCAGACTACGGCCACGTCCTCGGACCGAGCTCTCTCAACCAGGGTACTGATGTTGGCGATCACCGCATCACGATTGTGGGCATCGGCCACCACCCCGTGTTGCACGTCGATGATCAGCAACGCCGTATTGGGTCGATCGGTCAGCGTCGTCATAGGAACTCCTTGGTTAATCGTCGAATCGTCGTCGTCCGATAGTAGAACGGTCCTCCGATACCGACAAGAGGTCACGAGGGACATTCCTCGGGTCCCCCGTCCCGAGCTCGACCGCTCGTACCTCTCGACCACGGGATTACCGGCGGGTTAGTGCCTCTTTGGGGGCAGCGTCTGGGTATAGGTGACGCTGCGCTCGATCCACTTGCGCAACTGCCTCGCCGTGCGAACGTCGCTGGCCTGGACTCGAAGCCAGCCCGGCATCGTTCGGCCCCGCATCACCACCAGCTCGGCCGGCGTCGTCGCCACCAGACGATCGGACTTCTCAGGATCGACTCGTACCATCACGCCGCCCTTGGCACTGGCTGCGACGGCCATATGTCCATTCACCAGAAAGGCCAGACCTCCGAACATCTTGCGCTCGCTTACTCCCGAGGTCGTGGCCAGCACTTCACGTATTCGGTCGGCAATCCGCACGTCGTACGTCACCCTCGCCATTGTTGGTTTCAGTTCCCGGATCCACCAGGTAGGACGGTTTTCCGCCTCGATGAAGTGCCTATTCGCAGACGCCACTAATCACCCCCCGCAGTTCGTTGCGTAGGCCGCGCTGCCGGGCTGCAGTGCCTGACCCGAGTTAGGGCTGACCATGAGGCACGACTCGTCGACCGCGACGAACTGACTGGCCGGAATCGCCTTGAGTTGATCGACCTGGGTGTAGGTCCAGCGGGTGTCGGCCGTCCCCTGGAAGTACCAGTTGCTTCCGTTGTCGGCGAGAATCATCCCGTAGTCCTTCATCGTGGTGAGCACGGTCTGGCAGAACAATGCGCACTGCGAAGCCGGCAGCGTGAACGACGCATTGAGCCGGAATCGCGCGCCCATGGGTGGACAGGTCGTCGTTGATTTGCCGGCCTGATGACGCGCCGGCCACAGGAAATTCTGCTGGGTGCACTGCGCAGTGAAGCGAATTGCGTGGTCCATCGCGCCCGAGGCCACCTCGTCGACGTTGACCAGTCCGGGCAGGATCGGCAGTCCGGCGGCGTCGGCCGAGGTCCACCCGGCGGGACGCAGCACGTTCGAGCGCAAGTTCCAGATTGCCCCCGATCCGGCGCTCGAGCGTCCCGCCGAGCGGTACTGCGTGGAGTAGGTCTCGAACAACGTGCACGGCGACGAGGAGGCCGAGCGGTACGGGTCGATCATCAGGGCATGGCGGTCCGAGCCGCCCTCGACCGGAGTGGCGGCCGTCAGCGGGTACGGGCGCCGGTCGCTCTCGGAGGCGTAGAGGAACCTCAGGTGCGTGAACGGGGTCGCACGACGTACGACCAGCCAGGGGATCCCGTAGGGCTGGCGGGGACTGCCTGACGGTCCGTAGTCGGGGTGCAGGAATGTCGACGAGGCGGACATCGACGCCAGCCACGTCGCGCTGTCAACGTTGACCGGGAGCCCGGTGATCGCCGTGTTCCACACGTTGTCCGGCGGGAAAACGGGACAGTGGGTCTTCGGCAGGACCTGGCCCACAATGGCGTGCGACCACGACCGGCCGCCCGGTGAGGATATCGTCGAGGCACTTCCCGGTAGCGCGAGCGTCACAATGAGCACCGACACAAGCGCGGACCCTGCGGTGGCGCACGGGCGACGCAGTACTCGCAAAAGGGCCATGAAACTGTTCTACCCGCCCGATGCGGCGACGACCCCGCCGTTGTCCAAGAGTTGTGGCGCCGCTTCTCGCCCGACACCACCGACATCGGTCGATAGTGTAAGAACCAACTGCGAACCGTCAGGGGATCAGCGATGACCGCGTCGACCAGCGCTTTAGGACCACCGGTACTCTTCGTAGAAGACCTTGCCCGATCCAAGGCGTTCTACGCGAACGTGCTAGGACTCAGTCTTGCCTTCGAGGACGACTCCTCGGCGGGAATGACCATCGGCGATCTGATGGTGCTGCTGGTCACGGTCGACTCAGGCGTCGAGCTGCTGGAGGAGCACGTCGGCACTCCCCGGGGGCTTCGCACGACCAACGTTTTTAACCTCTTCGTCGACGACGTCGACCGGTGGTACTCGCGCCTTTCAGACCAGGGAGTTGAGTTCCTCGTCGCGCCGAAGGACCGTGCCTGGGGTCGACGTACCGCCCACCTGCGAGATCCCGACGGATTCGTGTGGGAGATCTCGCAGTCGATTCAGTGAGGGAACCGCTCGACCATCTTCGATGCGAGACCGCGCAAGGGCGCCGCAGTTCGGTGGCCGGCGACATCGAGAGTTCCGTTCCCGCTGGCGTGCTGATGGCACGATGACTTGATATCGACCCATATTCGTCGACGACTCACTAGTTACTCTCTGCGAGGACCCTCAGGGGGCGAGGCAACATCGTGAGGACCCGTGCTCGAGCTCCACGTCGCCTCCGAGCTCCACGTCGCCTCCGAGGTGTGCGTCAGCGCCGGCAACGTCGTGGCGCTCGCCTTTGGCGATAACCGGGCCACGCTCCAGTTCCTTCGAGCTACCTTCGTCCTCGATCTCCTCAACGTCGCAGGGCCCCTCGGCCGACTCCGTCACCACCTTCGACGTGCAAGCCACGTCTCGCGGGAGAAGATCAACTGCGGTAAGAGGGTTCCGACCTGACTGGTCAGCAGCTCGCTGACACTCGTGCTGGGGCCTGGCTTTCCGTCGTGCAGGTTCGGGATCATGTCCGGCCCGCTTTGGCAGCGGCGAGGGCCACGCGGGTATTACTGGCTGCACACGTGGTGATAGGCGCCGTCAACCCCTCGACTGGCCCGATCCTGCGCGGCATGATGCGGGAAAGGGCGTGCCGACTCTGGGTTGCCGAACACCGCGGCGGCCGAATCGGCTGAGTCGTCCGTAAGACAAGCTCGGTCCTGCCCTGGCGGTGGGCTCTGAACGCGTCCCCGACGCTCGCAACACGCTTTTCCCAGTTCGCTTCAGTGGTTCACATCGTTCTGGTATCGCCCCGAGGACGATGACAGTAAGCAAATCCTCTGTTTTTGGGGTCTTTTGGGTTACCGTTGGGAACGCGTGGGCCCAGATTTTACGTAGGACTCGTACATTGATTTCTCACGAATCTTCCGAACAAGGATATTGAGGGGGTCACTGATGGTTTTCGCCGCCGGACGCGGGTTGCGCGAGGATCATTTTCGCAGTGCCCCCCGGGAGTCACTAGTCAAGTCCAAGCGGGGCGACGCCGACGCTCGTCCGGGCACGACCGCGCCGGAATTGGCCGACTCCACCCTCCAAGGCCTGTCGCCATGGTTCTGGAGGGCCTTCGCCCTCCTCGGCGTCGTGCTGGTCGCCTACGTCGTCTCGCTGCTCGTGCGAGGGCCCGACCGGCAGTGGACGTGGCTCGACGGTTGGGTGGTCTTCGGCATCGAGGCCAGCGCCGCGCTTCTGTGCATCGCTCGGGGCCTCGAAAGAAGTCCCGGCCGGGCCGCGCCACTGTCGCTGGGCTTCGGGTTACTCTCGTGGGCGATCGGCGACGCCGTCTTGACCGTCGAATCGCTGGGCGGTGCCACGCCGGCGACGCCTTCCTACGCGGACTTCTTCTATCTCTGCTTTTACCCGCTCGCCTACGTGGGTGCCGTACTGATGTTGCGCAGCGCCATGGGTCGCCTCTCCAAGCCCAACTGGCTCGACGGCGTGGTTGCGGGACTCGGCGCCGCGGCGATGTGCTCGGCGTTCGCCTTCCACGACATCGTTCGCGCGACCGGCGGCAGCGTCGCGGCCGCCGCGACCAACCTGGCCTACCCGATCGGCGACCTCCTACTCCTGTTCCTCGTCATTGGCGGCACGGTGCTGCTCTCCGGGCATCGGACCATGCCCTGGGTGCTTCTGGCCGCGGGCATCACCCTCAATGTCGTAGGCGATAGCGCCAACCTCTTCCAGTCGTCGATCTTCGCTTCACGGGTCAGCTCGGAGCTCAACTCCATCGCCTGGCCCGCGTCGATCATGCTCATGTCGATGTCGGTATGGCTGAAGCCCCGCACCCTCGATCCGCTGCGCAATCAACGAGTGGCCGGCTTTGCGTTGCCGTCCCTCGCCGCCGTCGGTGGTCTGGGCATCATGGTCTTCGCCAGCGTGCACTCGGTGACTCGGGTCGCCATCGGACTGGCGACCGCGACCTTGGTCGTGGTCGGACTTCGTCTCACGCTCTCCGCGCGCGACCTGCGCCTGCTTACTGAGGAGCGTCATCGCCTGGCCCAGACCGACGAGCTGACGAGCCTCGGGAATCGCCGCCACCTCTTCCACGTGCTCGAGACATTCTTCACGGACTACGCCGACCCCTGGACGACACCACGCCAACTGGCCTTCCTCTTCATCGACCTCAACCGCTTCAAGGAGATCAACGACTCCTTCGGCCACCCGGCCGGTGACGAGCTGCTGCGCCAGCTCGGTCCGAGGCTCCAACACGTGGTCAGCGGAACCAACGGGTCGGTCTTTCGCCTCGGTGGCGATGAGCTCGCGGTGATCTTGATCGACGCCGACGCGAGCGCCGCCGAGGCCGTCGCCGATCGGATCCTCGCCGAGATCAATAAGCCGTTCGTGCTGCAGAAGATGTCGGCAACCGTCGGAGCCAGCATCGGCATCGCCCTCGCGCCGTCGGACTCGATCGACAGCATTGGACTGACCTGGTGCGCGGACACGGCGATGTACCGGGCCAAGCTGGGACAGATCCCCTACGCCTTGTACAACCAAGATCTCGACGGCGGCGAGCAGCGGCTCAACCTGGCCGACGAGTTGCGCGAGGCCGTTGAATTAGGCGGCTTCGTGCTGCACTATCAACCCCTGCTCGACCTAGTCACGGGCCAGATCCTGGCCGTGGAAGCCCTCATCCGCTGGCCGCATTCCCGGCTCGGCCTCGTGCCTCCGCTCAAGTTCATTCCGCTGGCCGAAGACGCCGGACTGATGCCGGCGCTGACTAAATGGGTGCTCGGCGAAGCACTCACCCAGTGCGCACTCTGGCGACAGGTCGGGACTCAACTGGCGGTGTCGGTGAACGTCTCGGCGTCGAACCTCATGGACGAGGGCTTCACCGAGCTAGTGCTCGAGACCCTCACTCAGCGGGGACTACCACCCGAGGCCCTGGTCATCGAGATAACCGAAGAGACCATCATGACCGACTTCAACCGCTCGAAGAAGGTCATCGAGGATCTCACCAGTCACGGCATCGTCGTCTCGATTGACGACTTCGGCGCGGGGGTGACCTCGCTTGCCTACCTCGGCAGCCTCGCAGTCGGCCAATTGAAGCTCGACCGCACCTTCATTACGGACCTTGGCTCAATGGGTAAGGAGCGCGATCTCGAGGTTGTCCGAGCCACGATCCAAATGGGCCACGAGATGAAGCTCCAAGTGGTCGCCGAGGGTATCGAAGACGTCGCCACGCTGGACCTGCTCAGCGAATTGGGCTGTGACCTGGCTCAGGGCTACTTCATCAGCCGACCGATGCCGGCCGACATGCTGGATTTTCGCCCCGCTACCGCAACCGTTCCCGAGGTTGTAAAGGTCGGCTGAACTGACCGCAGGCCGGGGTCGGCGGACCGGCGCGGTAGCGGGGTGGCGCTAGGTGATCAGTAGCCGTTGGCCGAGAAGTGCTGGTAGTCCTTGAGCGACGTCCAGTCCCCGCCCCACTTCCAGCCGACCGAGGTGAACGCCCTCCACACGACGTCACCGTGGTGGATAAGGCCGACGTCGTGCAAGCGGCGATCGGCCCAGCGTCTCGCGCTCGGCGGGTCGACCTTAGAGCCGAGGACCTCGGGGTTCTCCAGTGGGTTGATGTCCACGGCACGTCCGTAGGCGTGCTGGGACCACACCGTCGTTCCGGGCACGATGCGGCAGTTGAACGCCGAGGTATTGTCGTTGGCCATCGACCTCTCGTCGTCACCCGCGTAGTAGTCGACGAGTCGCATCTGGCGGATCGGGAATCGCGCGAGGTAGATCGAACGCAGCGCCTTGACGACCGCGTTGACGCTGTCGGCGTTGACGACGAGCTGTCCCCGGTGGGGCTTGTGGTCGAAGCCCCAATACGAGAGCGACACCACGCGAAGGGCGCCCAACCCTACGGGACAGCCGTGGCGCCATGATCGGCCGGTCATCAACGAGCGCGTGGTGCCGTCCAGCGATGACGAGGTCCACGCGAACTGCGGCCACGAACTCATTGAAGTCGAAGGTACGGCGACTTGACCGGCGATTGTCAGATCAGACGACACCACCTCCGAGGTCGCCCCTCGACTGCCGGACAGGCCGACGCCGAGCACGGTCACGAGGAGGAAGCCCGTCGCCCTGGAGAGAGCACGAGTCACGACTGACCTTTCACCACGCCCCACACGACGTTACGCTACAAGCCGCCCTCCGCGGGCGCCGGGTCAGATGGTCCGGACCACGAAGGGGCCGTCTCATCAAAGAGACCTAGAGCTTCGCCGGTTCGTTGATGCGAAAGTTCGGCTGGTGCTTTAGGATCTCGCGACGAGCGATGGTCATCTTGTGAACCTCGTCGGGACCGTCCGCGATCCGAAGCGTGCGCATGTGAGCGTACATGAGGGCCAGCGGATAGAACTGCGTGACGCCGGCGGCGCCGTGGACCTGGATGGCCCGGTCGATGATCTTGAGGGCCATGTTGGGTATCGCGACCTTGATCCCCGAGATCTCCGTCGCGGCGGCCTTGTTGCCCACCGTGTCCATCAGGTAGGCAGTGCGCAGCACGTACTCGCGGGCCATATCAATCTCGATGCGCGACTCGGCAATCCAGTCCTGAATGAGTCCCTTGTGGGCGAGGCTCGTGCCGAACGTCGAGCGTTCGAGCGAACGGATCACCATGAGCTCGAGGGCCCGCTCGGCCACGCCGATGGTACGCATGCAGTGGTGAATGCGTCCCGGCCCGAGTCGGGCCTGCGAGATGGCGAAGCCGCTGCCCTCGTCGCCGAGGAGGTTGTCGACGGGCACGCGCACGTCACGGTAGATGACCTCGGGGTGGCCGCCGCGGTCGACGTAGCCAAAGACGTGAGGGTCGAGCCCGAGCGACACGCCGGGCGTGTCGCGCGGCACCACGATCATCGACTGCTGCAGGTGACGTGACGCCGCCGGGTTGGTCTTACCCATCACGATGAGCACCTGGCACCGCTCGGCGCGCGCGCCCGAGCTGAACCACTTGCGCCCATTGAGCACGTACTCGTCGCCGTCACGCACGATGGAGAGTCCAATGTTCGTGGCGTCCGAGGACGCGACGTCGGGCTCGGTCATACAGAAGGCGCTGCGGATCTCGCCCGCGAGCAACGGCGCGAGCCACTCCCCCTTGATGCGGTCCGAACCGAAGTGGTGGAGGATCTCCATGTTGCCGGTGTCGGGGGCATTGCAGTTCAGCACCTCCGAAGCGAACCCGACCCGCCCGAGGGCCTCGGAGACCGGCGCGTAGTCGAGGTTGGACAACGGCTTGCCCGGACTCTCGGACTTGAGGTGCGGCAGGAAGAGATTCCAGAGTCCCCGCTCCAGCGCGGCCGCCTTCAGTTTGTCGAGGACCGGCGGGTAACCGTCGATGCCGACCTCCTCGAGTTGGCGGTAGTACGTCTCCTCGTTGGGCTCGATGACGCTCGTCATGAAGAGCTTGACCGTCTCTTGGACCTCGAGGCCCTCGGGCGAGAACTGGTAGGGCATGACCGCTCACTTTCTATTAAACGGCGCACCGCCGTGTCCGACAAACTGCGCGAACCGTCGTAAAATGGGCGTCGGGCCGTACCCCCCGACCTTAAAGGAAAGTTCGAGGGCGGCCCGACGGGGCGGGAGGGTTGGTTCTAGAGCAGATTGACGACCCAGGCCCCGCACGACACGATGGATTTGGTGAAGAGCGTCCAGTCCCGAAACCACACGACCTGGTGGGCGGCCACGTAGGCGGCCAGTTTCGTCGAGTTCTTAGCCGCCGCTTCGACCTTCATGATGGCGATGACCTGGTTCAACAGGTGCCGCACCGACGCGTTCGGCGCCCGCACGTCGAGCTTCTCGTAGTACGGGAGGTACCGCTTGGCGAAAGAGCGGTAGGCGGCGTAGTCGACACTGGTCGGCGGTTGGGGGTGGACCGCGATCATCGCTTGGCAGAAGGGATTGGGGGCGGCCACCGGCCTGGAGCTGGCGCCGGCCGGCGCGCCCAGCGACACGACGATGAGCAACGAGGCGACCGACCCGAGAAGAGAGGTTCGCGCGCGCGCGGTCGCCGAGCGCGAACCTCTCGTCGACGCGTGGCCATTCGTGGTGTCCGACCTAACGCTCGCTGACCCCTTCTCTGGGGTCAACGTCGCGACGAGGGCCGGCGCCGCCTCCGGGCCCACGGCCTATCCGTAAAACTGCGTCGCGCAGCCGATCGCCGACGTCGCGAAGGCCTTCATACCGTTCACCCACTGCTTGGAGTGGGTCGCGATGTAGTTCTCGAGCTTGAGGGGATTGTTGGTCTTGTACTCGTACTGCATCAGCGTGACCAGCCCGGTGAGGACGCCCCGGGCCGAGGGCGGCGCCTCGGAGGCCAGCTTCTTGTAGTAGGGCAGGTAGGTCTTCAGCCAATTGCGGTAGTTGGAGGCATTCGCGGTCGTGGGCGGCCTGACCTTGGACAGGTTGAGCAGGGTCTTGCAGAACGCGCTCTCGCTGGCGGACCGAATCGTCGTGGCGCCCGCAGTGGGCAGTGCCAGGCCGAGCGAGCCGACCAGCACCACCGACGCGATGACGCCGCCGAATGCCGTCCGGGAACTTGGACGCGTGTGCTTGATTCGGGTCATCAACGTGACTCCTTGCTCAGGGGGTGGGACCCCGCCTCAATGCGACCCCGACCCCTTCGAAGCAACGTCGCAGTAACTACGACCATTTTCTAGCAGACCCACCCCCACCATGCCGGTCTAGGCGACAACCTTTCCACATAAATGACGCCGCTTCGACCACTTCTGCACTACGGAATTGTGCAGTGACGGGGCGTCAACGACGTGACGGCGCGGCCACAACCGTGGCGTCGCTCAGGGCCTCGCGGGCGTGATAGCTCGAGCGCGTGAGCGGCGAGGCCTGCACGTGGCGCAGGCCCAGACGCTCGCCACGCCGAGCGAGGTCATCGAACTCCTCCGGGGCCCACCACCGTGCGACCGGCAGGTGGTCCTTCGTCGGACGGAGGTACTGCCCAATGGTGGCAATCGAGACGCCGACGGCCGCCATGTCGGCGAGGGCCTCTTCCACCTCGTCGGCCGTCTCACCGAGCCCGACCATCATCCCGGACTTGGTCGTGAGACCGGCGCGCGCGCTTCGGGCGAGCACCGTCAACGAGCGCAGGTAGCCCGCGCTGGGACGAACGGCCCGCTGCAGTCGCGCCACGGTCTCGAGATTGTGGTTCATGACGTCGGGACGCGCGTCGATGATCATCTGCAAGGCTCGCTCGTCGCCCTTCAAGTCGCTGGTCAGGACCTCGACGTCGGTGCCGGGCGAGGACTCGCGGATGGCGCGCACCGTACGGGCGATGGCGTCGGCTCCCCCATCGGCGAGGTCGTCGCGCGCGACGCAGGTCACGACGGCGTGATGGAGCTGCAGGCGCACGACGGCCTCGGCGACGCGCCCCGGCTCGGTCGGGTCGAGGGGTAGTGGCTTGCTCGTGTCGATCAGGCAGAAGCCACACGCACGAGTGCACCGCTCCCCGTTGACCATGAAGGTCGCGGTACCGGCCGACCAGCACTCGAAGATGTTGGGACAGCCCGCCTCCTCGCAGACTGTCACGAGGCGCAGGTCCTCGGTCAGGGTCCGCAGGGACTGGAACTCGGTACCCATGTGCGCCTCGATCCGCAGCCACTCGGGTTTGCGCGACCGGATCGGGATGCCGGCGTCGGGATCGACTCCGGCCCGGCGCAGGCGTCGGAGCATCGGGCGCTCCGGTCCGACGGTGGCGACGCTGCGGTCGACCCGCGCGACCCGCGAACCCGCTCCCAGCCGGATCTCGAGCTCGCGGCCGAGTTGCTCCTCGACGTCGAGCGCCGAGACGCCGAGCCCGAGGGATCGCAGCGAGGCGACGGGCCGGTCCGCGATGCCGCAGGGCACGATCGCCTTGAAGCCGTCCATGTCGATGTCGACGTTGAGGGCGACTCCGTGCAGCGTGCGCCGCAGCCCGGCTCCGTTGCGCTCGGTGCGCACCCCGATGGCGGCGATCTTCGAAGGCGTCCCTTCGAGGTCGGCCCAGACCCCGGGATAACCGCTCAGTCGCCCCACTACTCCCAAGTGGCCCTCGGGGTCGACGTGTCGCACCGTCGCAATGACACTGTCCTCGAGTTGGGTGACGTGGGCCTTTCCGGCGGAGGGGTCGTCCGCGACGGTGACGATGGCCCAGGCGACCACCTGACCGGGTGCGTGGTAGGTGACGTCGCCGCCCCGGTCGGCGTCGATCACGACGGCGTCGAGGGACTCGGGCGCCACGAGGAAGTGCTCGTCCCGAGTGCGGATGCCGCGGGTGTAGGTCGGAGGGTGCTCGAAGAGCAGGACGTAGTCGTCGCTCGCTTGCATCAGCGCCCGTTGCAGGTCATTGGCCTCGGCGAAGGAGACCCGTCCGAGGTGGCGTCGGCGCAGCATCTAGCGCTCCCCTTCCAAGTTCAGCCCCGCGAGCAGTTGCGCGACCCGTTCGAGGTACGAGGCGGCGGCCGTCGGCTCACAGACCCGATGGTCGAACGAGAGGCCCAGTACGATCCGGTGCCCGACGTCCACCGTCGACGCTCCCCCGATGGAGACGACGACCGGCACCGTGCGAACGGCCCCGATCGAGAGAACGGCGACCTGGGGCTGGATGATGATCGGCTCGGCCCAGAGGACATGTTCGCTGGGCGCGCCCATCACCGTGAACGTGCCGCCCATGAGATCATCGGACGTGAGATGCCTCGAGGCCACCCGCTCGTCGAGTTCGCCGACCCGTCGAGCCAGCGCGCGCAGGGTGAGCCCGGCCGCGGCGTGGACGACGGGCACGAGCATGCCGTCGTCGGCGACTGCGCGGACCAGTCCGAGATTGACCGAGCGGTGCACCACGAGCTCGTCGTCGGAGAAGCTGGCGTTGAGGTAATCGAACTCCGCGAGGGCGCGTACCGCCGCGAGGCTCACCAGCATCTCGTCGCTGATCGCGAAGCCGTCGCGCGTCGCGCGGCCGACGGTGTTCAACTCCGCGAAGACCGCCGCGTCAACCTCGATGGCGACGAAGCCGTGGGGCGTGGTGTGGATCGAGACGGCCATGTGCTGGCCCATTCGGCGCCGACCGTTCGAGATCGCCACGGCGAACTCCTCAGTCGGGCCACCGAGGACCGCCCGTTCGGCGTCGCGCCGGGTGATCGATCCGCCCGGACCGGTACCACGGACCGTCGAGGGCTCGACGCCCCCGTCAACGAGAATCCGTCGCACGACCGGCGAGACCACGACACCGTTCGCGGTGTCGACCGGCGACTCCGACGGCTGCGGGGACCGGGCCGGTGGGCTCAGGAGCGGCCCGACGGCGACCGACGGGGTGGCGCTCGACGAACCGGTGGGTCCCGTGGCGGAGTCGGACCGAACGGACTCGTCGATCACCGCGACGCGCGCCCCAGTCTCGACGGTGTCGCCCTCCTGGGCGAGAATCTCGGTAAGGACGCCGGCGGCCGGCGAGGGCATCTCCGAGTCGACCTTGTCGGTCGACACCTCGAACAGCGGCTCATCGCGAGCGACGGCGTCGCCCACCTTCTTGAACCACTGGGTGATGATGCCTTCAGTGACCGACTCGCCCAGCGACGGGAGCGTCACGTCAGCCAACGTGCAGACCTCGACCGGCGAGGGCGAGGAGCGTCTCGCCGAAAGTCTCGGACAGCGACGGGTGGGGCTGGATCAAAGCCGCGGCCTCCTCAGCGGTGGCCTCCCAGTTGACCGCAAAGTACCCGGCGCCCAACTGTTCGGTCACCCACGGTCCCGCCATGTGCACCCCGAGGATCTGCCCCGCGGAGCCGTCGCCACGCCTCTCGGCGATGATCTTGACCACGCCGTCGGTGTCGCCAATGATCTGCGCGCGACTGTTGCCGCCGAAGGGGTCCTTCTTCACGACGACGTCGAGGCCCTTCTCCTTCGCGGCGGCCTCGGTGAGGCCGCAGAAGGCGACCTCCGGGTTCGAGTAGATCGCCCAGGGCACGCGGTCGTAATCGACGGGCACCACGGGCTCGGCGAGAATCGTCTTGATCGCGACGATCGCCTCGGCGAAGCCCACGTGGGCCAACTGGGGCGTGTTCGCCACGACGTCGCCGACCGCGAAGACGTTGGGGTTGGCGGTGCGCTGGTAGCTGTCGGCGACGACGAAGCCGCGATCATCGAGCACGACACCGGTGCCGTCACCGAGGAGGCCCTCGGTGCGGGGTCGGCGACCCACGGACATCACGATCATGTCGACTTGGAGATCGTCGCCACCCTCAATGGCAATTGAGGTGGATCCCTTCTTGGGGGTATGGCCGGTGATGGTGACGCCCGCGCGCACGTCGATGCCGCGCTTCTTGAAGGAACGCTGCACCACGCTCGCGACCTCGGCGTCGCATCCGCCGAGGATCGACGGCAGGCTCTCGAGCACCGTCACCGTCGTGCCCATGTCCGAGAGCAACGACGCGAACTCACAGCCGATCGCGCCACCACCAATGACGGCGGCCGTCGCGGGCAGGCGAGTGAGGTCGAGGAACTCATCGGAGGTGACAACGATTGAACCGTCGACGTCGAAGCCCGGCAGCGTGCGGGGCACCGAGCCCGGGGCGAGGATGACGTTCGTGCCCTGAACGACGGCACCGCCGTCCGCGCCGTCGATCACGGTCACCGTTCGGTCGGCGTCGAGTCGGGCGGTGCCCGACAGGACGGTCACCTTGCGGCCCTTCAAGAGGCCCGACAGTCCCTTGAACAGCCGCTCGACTATCTCGTTCTTGCGGCGTTGGCTGACCGCGAAGTCGACGGTGACTCCCTCAGTCGCGATACCGAACTCGCCGGCGTGCTCCACCGTGCGCCGCACGTGGGCCGTCTCGAGGAACTCTTTCGCCGGTACGCAGCCTCGATGCAGGCACGTGCCCCCGACCTTGTCACGCTCCACGAGCGCCACGTTCAGCCCGGCGGCGGCGGCGTAGAGGGCGGCGGCGTAGCCTCCGGGACCTCCTCCGATTACGACGACATCGAATAGTTGGACCTCGTTAGCCACGGTCTATCCCTTCAATCGATTGGTGATGACCCCCGAGGGGAATCCTAATGTTTCCCCCTACGGGCCAACGCAGGACTACGAGTGCTGGCCCCGCTGGAGGTCGGCCGCGTCGGTCGCGAGGAGGTCGACGAAGTCGTTCATCGGGTCGCCCGAGTGACCCTTCACCCACGAGAAGCGCACGTCGCGCGGTCCCTCGAGCACCAGTGCGAAGAGATCCTCCCAGAGGTCGCGGTTCGCGACCGGTCGCCCCTGGGAGTTCTTCCAGCCCCGCCGCAGCCAGCCGACGTGCCACCGCTCGTTGAAGCACTTCACGACGTAGGAGGAGTCGCTCACAATCTCGATCGGTCCCTCGTCGTTCTCGCGTAGCGCCTCGATGACCGCGAGAACCTCCATCCGTTGGTTCGTCGTGTGGGGCGCCGCACCGCTGGCGAAGAGCGTCCGGCCGGCGGCCCACGCCCATCCCCCCGGTCCCGGATTGCCACGGCAGGCGCCGTCGGTATGGATTCTCGTCATATGACCCGGGTTACCCACGAATCCGGGTCGGTCGAGAATCGGGTCACCACCTCGGGCAGTTCGCCTCGCAGCACCTGTCCGAGCGTCACGTGCTCGAGCACTTCGCGCAACGCTCCGCGCACCGCCACCCACACGTCGCGCAGGTGGGTGGCCTCGCCCTCGTAGACGAGGGTCTCGGGCCGCATGCCGCGAACCCCGGCCATCGGGCCGCTCACCACCCGCAGGATATCGGCGATCGTGATCGCATCGGGGTCGCGCGCCATCTTGAATCCGCCCTCGGGGCCGCGCTGGCTCGTGACGAGTCCGCCCCGACGCAGGTCCGAGAGAATCGCGCCGAGGAACTTGGCCGGCAGGGCCTGCTCCTGGGCCAGGTGCTCGGCACTGACCGAGACGTCGCTCGCCGCCAAGGTCAGAAGCGCGCGAATCGCGTACTCAGCCTTGGCGGGAATCTGCATCTCCCCATTCTGCCCCAGTGCGCTCCCCCGAGAGGGCGGGCCGGGCCAACTCCTATGGTGGGGGCGTGCACGACCTCACCCGACGGCGCCTCTACCTCTGCACGCCGATGCGCGACGACATGGCCTCGTTTCTGACGGCGGTGCTACGCGGAGGGGTCGACGTGGTCCAGCTCCGCGAGAAGGTCCTGCCCCACGACCAGCAGGTCACGACCGCTCGCGAGATGGCGGTGATCTGTCACGACCACGACGTCCCCTTCATCATGAACGACTCGCCAGAGCACGCCGTGGCCTTCGGCGCCGACGGTGTGCACGTCGGGCAGGACGACGTCACCGTGGCGCGCTGTCGCGAACTGCTCGGCCCCGGAGCCATTGTCGGACTCTCGACTCACTCCACCCCTGAGTTCGAACTCGCCCGCACCCAAGACGCCACCTACTTCAGCGCCGGCCCGATCGCCCCCACGCCCACCAAGCTCGGACGGGCCGGCACCGGAGTCGGCTACGCCCTTGAGTGCGAGGGCCGCAGCGACCGGCCAGTCTTCGTCACCGGCGGCGTCAACGGCGAGAACATCGGGACGCTCGTCGGGGCGGGCCTTCGCCACTTCGTCGTCGTGCGGGCCCTCACCGAGTCCCGCAATCCCGAGGAGAGCGCGCATCACCTGCGCGAGGCCCTCGACGCGGCGTTCTCAGCGATGGCGGTCGAGCCAACCTAACAACGTCGCCACCATGCGGGGGTCGGCGCGCAACTGATGGCCGGCGCCCTGGATGAGGCGCAACTCGGCCCGTCCGTCGGCCGCCGCGATGAGGTCGCGCGCGTCGCCGGGAGGCACCTCGATGTCGTCGGCGCCGTGGCCCACGAGGAGCCGGCGCGGCGCAAAGCGGGCGATCGCCCCGAGAGGGTCGATGGCGAGGACGTCCTCGCGCAGCCGGTCCGCGGGCAGCAGATCCCTCTCGTCGCCCACGACGCCGGCCATTTGAACCGACCGACGGAACTCGTCGGCCGGACCGCACCAGGCGTCGAGGTGAGCGGGCGACGCGAAGGTCGCCACGCCTCGGACCCGGTCGTCGTCGGCCGCGATCGCGAGCGCCAGCGCCCCGCCGAAGCCGAATCCCGCCAGCGAAATGCGCTGCTCCCCCTGCTCGACGCGGTTGAGGATCCGTTGGAGATCGCCGCGCCACTGGCTTGCCGAGAACGTGCCGGTGCTACCGCCGACGCCCGAGAGCGTGCCCGTGGCGACGAGCCATCCCGACTCGTTGGCCAGGTGCTCGGCCAACTCGGGCAGGAGGCCGGCGGCCTGGCGCCCCATGCCCATCGCCCTCGGCAGGCCGTGCACCAGCACGAGCACGTGACTGGCCATGGGTCGTGCGCTCGAGGTCGCGATTCGCAGGTCCAGGAGCGAGTGGCCGCTCTCGAGCTGCTCGTGGGCCAGCACGCGGTGCTAGATCCCCAGTCGCTGGGCCAGCAGTTCGCGGTGGTAGGCCGGGTCTCCGAGGAACAGCTCGGAGCTCTTGGCCCGCTTGAAGTACAGGTGGGCGTGATGCTCCCACGTGAAGCCGATGCCGCCGTGGATCTGGATGTTCTCCGCGGCGCAGTGGAAGTAGGCCTCCGAGCAGAAGGACTTGGCGAGGCTCGCCGCGATCGCCAACTCGTCGTTTCGCTCCTGTGCGGCCCACGCCGCGTAGTACGCCGCCGACTTGGCCGACTCCACGTCGAGCAGCATGTCGGCGCACTTGTGCTTGATCGCCTGGAACGAGCCGATCGGGCGACCGAACTGCACCCGGGTCTTGGCGTACTCGACCGAGTTGTTGAGCACGCGCTGGGCGCCGCCGACCTGCTCGGCCGCGAGGGCGGCCGCGGCAACCTGCATCGTCGTCTCGAGTCCGGCCAACGCCTCGCCCTGCACGCCAATGAGCGTCGCGGGGGCGTCCTTCAGCTCCAGACGGCTCTGCTTGCGGGTCTGGTCCATCGTGGGCAGCGACTGGCGCGAGACGCCCGGACCGTCGCCGGCCACCGCGAAGAGCGAGAGGCCCGTTGGGGTCATCGCCGGCACGAGGATGAGCGACGCGGTCGATCCGTCGGTGACGTAGCTGCGCACGCCGTTCAGCACGAAGCCCTCGCCCTGGGCCGTCGCGGTCGTCGAGGTCGCGGTGAGGTCCCACCGGCCGGCGTCGTCGGTCAGGGCGACGGTCGCGATCGTGTCGCCCGACGCGATGCCGGGCAGGTACGCCGCCTTGTCGGCGTCGGTGCCCACGAAGAGCAGGGCGTTAGCGGCGAGGGCGACTGTCGAGAAGTACGGCCCGCAGTAGAGGGCCGCGCCCATCTCCTCGAACACGACGTAGAGCTCGACCGGCCCGTAGCCCTGGCCCCCGAACTCCTCGGGGATGCCCAGTCCCTGGAGCGCCAGCTCGTTGGCCATTTGGGTCCATACGGCGGGGTCGTAGCCCTCGGTCGTCGCCATCAGACGGCGCACCTCGGTCTCGGGGGACTTCTCCTCCAGGAATCGCTTGACCATCTTGCGGAGCTCTTCTTGCTCTTCGCTGAAACCAAAGTTCATCGCAGTCCTCTTCTTCACCTACCGGTCGGTAATCCAGTCAATGGCACATTAGCCAACCTTGACACCGACGGTCCAAGTGGTCATCCTTGGGGATGGACAAAGTCGAGCTGGTCTGGTCGGACGCGCGAGCGGAGGTCCATCGCTTCGTGGTCGGGCCCTTCGAGAACAACGTCTACGTGGTGCGCTGTCGACGCACGGGCGTCGCCGCCCTACTCGACGCCGCCAACGAGCACGACCGGTTGCTGCGGGTGGCCAAGTCCCTCGGCGTCTCCTCGGTCCTCGAGACCCACGGCCACTGGGACCACATCCAAGCGGTCGAGCAGGTCCGTGAGGCCGGCATCGACGTCTGGGTGCGCGTCGAGGACGCCACCATGTTGCCCAGCTACGACCACCTGCTCGAGGACGACACGGTCCATCACGTCGGCGACCTCGGACTGCGCACGGTCCACACTCCGGGCCATACGCCCGGCAGCATCTCATTCGCCCTCGAGGGCACGCCGATGCTCTTCACCGGCGACACGCTCTTCCCCGGCGGCCCGGGCAACACCGCGACCGAGGAGGGCGACTTCGCCCGGATCATCGCGTCGATCGACGAGCGGATCTTTGGCGTCTTCGGTCCCGAGACCGTGATCTGGCCCGGGCACGGGGCGCCCTCGACGCTCGACGCCGAACGACCTCACCTCGACGAGTGGATCGAACGGGGATGGTAGTCACCGACCGGCGCGCCGACCATCGCCGTTAGGCTCGACGGCGTGTCGACGCCCCTCTTAGAACTGCGCAACCTCCACGTCGAGGCCGAGGGCGCGTCGATTCTGCGCGGCGTCGACCTGAGCGTCCACGGGGGCGAGGTCCACGCCCTGATGGGACCGAACGGCGCCGGCAAGTCCACGCTCGCGAACGTCGTGATGGGCCACCCGGGCTACACGGTGACGGCCGGACAGATCAACTTTCGGGGCGAGGACATCGCCGCCTGGACGCCCGACCAGCGCGCCCGCGCCGGTATCTTCCTCGCCTTCCAGTACCCCGAGGCGATCAGCGGCGTCTCGGTCACGCAGTTCCTGCGCCAGGCCATCGCCGCGCGCAAGGACCTCGCCGAGCTCAGCGTCCTCGAGGTCCGCCTCGACCTGGCGATGTGGATGGACCGGCTCGGCATGGATCCGGCCTTCGCCGAGCGCCACCTGAACGACGGCTTCTCCGGCGGTGAGCGCAAGCGCAACGAGGTCCTCCAGATGGCCCTGTTGGAGCCGGTCGTCGCCATGCTCGACGAGACGGACTCGGGCCTCGACATCGACGCGCTGCGCGTCGTGGCCCGCGGCGTGCGCACCGTGCGCGCCGAGCACCCGGCAATGGCGGTGGTCGTCGTCACGCACTACGTCAAACTGCTCGAGGAGATCGAGCCCGACCAGGTCCACATTCTCGTCGACGGCCAGATCGTCCACTCCGGCGGCGCCGAACTGGCCCAGCGGATCGAGCTCGAGGGCTACGACGCATGGCGCCCGGTGAGCGCGTGACCAGCTTCGACGCCCGCCGTGTACGCGCCGACATCCCCCAGCTCAACCGCGTCGTTAACGACCACCCGATCACCTACCTCGACACCGCCGCGACGTCCCTGCAGCCCAGAGCGGTCCTCGAGGCGATGAGCCGCTACTACGAGCTGCGCCACGCCAACGTCCATCGCGCCGTCTACGTGACGGCCGAGGAGTCGACCGCCGCCTACGAGGGGGCCCGCGACGCGGTCGCGCGGTTCATTCGCGCGCCGGGGGGCTCCGGCGAGATCGTCTTCACCAAGAACGCCACCGAGTCCTTCAACCTGCTCGCCAAGTCCTGGGGAGCGGCCCACCTGGGCGCCGGCGACGTCGTGCTGTTGAGCGAGATGGAGCACCACGCCAACATCGTGCCGTGGTTTCAGCTGCGCGAGCAGACCGGCGTCGAGGTCCGCTTCATCCCGGTGACCGACGACTTTCGACTCGACTTCACGCAAATCGACGAGCTGATGCGCGGGGTGAAGCTGCTCTCGGTGACGGGCCTGTCCAACGTGCTCGGCACCATCAACCCGGTGCGCGAGCTCTCGGCCATCGCGCACCGTTACGGGGCCCTGATCGCCGTAGACGGCGCGCAGTCGGTGGCGCACTCCCCGACCGACGTCGTCGACCTCGACGTTGACTTCCTCGTCTTCACGGGCCACAAGATGCTCGGTCCCACGGGCATCGGCGTCTTCTGGACCCGTGAGAGCCTCCTGGCCGATATGCCCCCCTTCCTCGGCGGCGGCGGCATGATCGCCGACGTGTCGACCGACGGCTACACCCCCGCCGTAGGTCCGACCCGCTTCGAGGCCGGAACCCCGCCCATCGCCGAGGCCGTGGGACTCCACGCGGCCGTGCGCTACCTCGAGGCCCTCGGCATGGCCCACGTGGTCGCCCACGAGCACGGCCTCACGGGCGACGCCCTCACCCGTCTCGCCTCCGAGTTCAACGGCCGCGTGCGCGTGATCGGCCCCCCGGACACGATTGATCGCGGCGGCGTCATCAGTTTGGACGTCGAGGGCGTACACCCCCACGACGTCGCCCAGGTGCTGGACCAGTTCGGCGTGTGCGTGCGTCCGGGCCACCACTGCGCCAAGCCCCTGATGCGCCGGTTTGGCCTGGCCGCCACCGTGCGCGCCTCGTTCGGCCCCTACTCCCTCGCCCGCGACACCGACGTACTAATCGAGGCGTTGGGCCACGCGCTCAAGATGTTCGGATAGTCGTGGGGAGCCTCGACGAACTCTACCGCGAGATCATCCTCGATCACTACCGCTCGCCGCGCAATCGTGGGGAGCTGGCGGTCCCCCCGGCGACGCGGATGGAAGGGTTCAATCCCCTCTGCGGCGACGAGATCACCCTCTTCCTCGACGTCGCGGACGGCGTCGTGACCAACATCAAGATGACGGGCCAGGGCTGCTCGATCTCGCAGGCCTCGGCGTCGATGATGGGCGCCGCCGTCAAGGGAAAGTCTCTCGAGCAGGTCCGCGAGCAGGTCGCCACCTTCAAGCAGCTCATGACCGTGCACGAGTCGACCCTCGAGCACGACGGTGAACCGGCCAAGGTCGACCTGCGGGCGCTAGGCGAGTTGGCGGCACTGGCGGGCGTCGTGAAGTTCCCCGTTCGCATCAAGTGCGCCGCTCTGGCATGGAACACCCTGATCCAGGCGCTAGACGAGGTCGCCTAGCTAGCAGGTCGTCGGATCGAAGTACTGATCGCCCTCCACGAGCGTAGTGGTGGTCGTCGGTGCGCTCGTGTGGGTCTTGTGTTTCTTCGTCGACGCCGGCAGCGTCGTGGTGGTCGCCACGACCGGCGGCAGCGGGGTCTGCAGCGCGGTGTTCGGAGGCGGGTTGGTGGGCGTGATCAGCTGCGTGCCGAAGATGTTCACCAACATCTGCTGGGCCAGGGGCTGCTGGACGAAGAGCACGTCTCCGACGCCGGGCGCCGGTCCGGGCGCCGTCGGCAGGGTGTAGGCGTGGATGTTCGCGGGATTGAGCCCGTGGAACTTGAGGGCGAGGCCCAGCAGCTCTCGGAGCGAGAAGTTGGTGTCGAGCGCGATGCCCTGGGGCAGCTTGGACAGGAAAGTATCGATCGATATCGGGTTGTAGAGGCCCTTGGCGCGCGAGAGCATGGCCCGCAGGAAGATGTTCTGCCGCCAGATGCGCCCAAAGTCGCTCGTCACGTCGGAGTGCCAGGCGCCGCCCTCGTACCAGTTGTAGTGTCGGCTGCGCGCGACCGCCAGGGCCTGGAAGCCCGTGACGGTCTGGCAGCCGACGTGGGTGATATTGAGTCCCGAGAAGGCGTCCTTCGCCGGGTAGGGGAAGTTGAGGCGCACTCCGCCAATGGCGGTCGCCGCGTTCATCAACCCGGCGAAGCTCACGACAATCGTGTTGGCGATCGGGATGCCCAAGTTGGCGGTGATGGTCTGGGCCAGTAGCGACGGGCCATTGCCGAAGTTCACGTTGATCCGGTTGAACCGACCATATTGGGATTGGTTGGCCAGCAGCGTCACCATGGTGTCGCGAGGGATCGAGAGCATCGAGAGTGTGCCGGCACTGGGATCGACGTGGATGATCTTCACGACGTCGCTGCGCTGGCCCCCGGCCTGGCCCGTCGACGCGCCGGTCTGGGCCGCGACGGCGCCGGTCAGGCCGGCGCGCGAGTCCGAGCCGATCGAGAGGATGTTGAACGGCTGACCCGAGATCGCCTTGACCTCGCCGGTGACGTTGAATTTCTGGATCTGGCCGAAGCGCCAGTTAGCGTAGAGGTAGCCACCGCCGAGCAGCGCCACGACGAGTCCGACCACCACGACCCCGGCGATGATCCCGCGTCGTCCCCGTCGCCGGGGCTTGCGTGTCTTCGGCGCGACGCCCGTCTGACGGTCGACGGCTTCGCCGAGGGCCATGAGCCGCTGCTCGTTGGCGAGGGCTCGGCGTTTGGCGGCAACGGAGTCCTCGGAGGCGCCACGAGGGGCGCTATAGGTTCCGTCAGCCATTGGGTGAGTTTACCAACGCGACGCTCGATGCCACGGTCAATTGGAAGCCACGCGGAACGGCTCGTAGCCGTCGCGCTCGAGGACTTCGGCGAGTTCGGGCCCGCCGGTCGCGACAACCCGCCCCTCGCTAAGCACGTGGATCACCGTCGGCGTGAGCTCGTGGAGCAGCCGGCGAAAGTGCGTAATGGCGAGGATCCCGCAGCCCCACTCAGTGGTGGCCAGCGCCAGACGGCGCGCGACCGCACCCAGGGCGTCGACGTCGAGGCCCGAGTCGATCTCGTCGAGTACCGCGAACTTGGGCCGCAGGATTCCGAACTGGACCATCTCGGCGCGCTTGCGTTCGCCACCGGAGAGGTCCACATTGACGAAGCGGTCCAGTACCTCAGGTCGCAACTCGACCCGCTCGGCCTCGTGGTGCATTCGATTCCTCAGTCCCGCGGGGTCCGCCCCGGCCGCGACCATCAGGTCGATCGGCCGGACGCCGGGTACCTCCAAGGGTTGTTGCATGGCGAGCAGCAGACCCTGGCGGGCCCGCTCGGTCGCCGAGAGGCCGAGCAACTCGACGCCGTCGAGTGCGACCGAGCCGTCGAGCACCCGGTACCCGGGGTGGCCCGCGAGGGCGTGGGCGAGCGTCGACTTGCCCGAACCGTTGGGTCCCATGATGACGTGGACCTCGCCGGAGGCCATCGTCAGGTCGAAGCCCTTCAGAACCTCCTGGCCGGCGACCTCGACGCGCAGACCCTGGATGATCAGCGTTGAGGTCACGGGAGCACCACCTCGAGGCGGCCGGCGTTGACGCGCACGTCGTAGTGCGCGACGGGACGCGTCGCCGGGAACGTCATGGGCTCGCCGTCCTTCAGGTTGAACATCGCCCCGTGACGGGCGCACTCGATCTCGCAGGTCTCCACGTTCACCTCACCCTCGGCGAGGCTGTAGTCCTCGTGGCTGCACCGGTCATCGAGCACGTAGACGTCGTCCTCGATCCGCACGACGACCAGGACGCGGTCGAGAACGCGCACCTGGCGCGGCAATCCACTCTCGTAGTCGCCGAGCACTCCAATGTCGGCCGTCGTCACGGCGTCACCACGTTCACTGCGGCCAGCACCGAGGTGACGTCGCGCTCGACTAGTTCGGCCAGCTCGGCCGGGAGGTTGGCCAGCATCTCGTAGAAGAAACCCTGGATCATGAGCCGTTCGGCGTCCTCTCGGGTGACCCCACGCGACTCGAGGTACCAGCGCTGGAGTTCGTTGAGCGGCCCCACGCTCGACGCGTGCGCGCACATCACGTCGTTCTCACGGATTTCGAGGTTGGGCACGCTGTCGGCGTGGGCCCGCGGCGAGAGTAGGAGATTGTGGTTGGTCTGGCGCGCGTCGGTGCGCTTGGCGCCCTTCTCGATCTCGATGAGTCCGGTGTAGACCGAACGGGAGTCGTCGGCGACGGCGCCCTTGGACAGCAGGGTCGAGCGACTACGGGCCGCGACGTGGAACTGGTGGGTGCGAAAGTCGTGGACCTGGTCGCTCGATCCGAGGAACGTCGTGCGCAGCTCGTTCTCCGAGCCGGCGCCGCGCATTACGGCGTCGTTGCGCGAGCGGTTGTAGTGGGCACCGATGCCAATGACCGCCTGGCGAAGGCGCGCGTCGCGCTCGAGGAAGCCCGTCGTGCGAGCGACGTGCCACGCACTCGGGTCGAGGCGCTGATAGGTGATCAATTGCAGCACGGCGTTCTCGTTGAGGCGGTACTCGCTTAAGGGGACGACCAGCGCGTCCCGGCCGCCCTCGAAGTACTCAACGACCGTGGCACTCGCGCCCCGGCCGAGCTCGATCTGCGTGCGCGAGAACGACGAGGTGGCGTTGGACACGTTGAGGATCACGATCGGCCGCTCGACCATGACCCCGTCGGCGACCCGAAGCACCGTCGTCGCCGGTGCGAGCGCGGTGTTCAATACCGCGAAGGTGTCGGCCTCGTAACGCTCGATGAGGGTCGTGCCCGACAGCGACCGGTTGGAGTGGTCGACCTCGACCTCGACTCCCTCGGTCAACTGGCCCGTCGAGGTGCAGAACCCGTCGACGACGCGCACGACCAGCCCCGCGCGCTGACAGAGTTGGGCCGCGAAGTCCGAATCGGCGTCCGGCGCCGGCTCACCGGCGACGCGGAAACGGTCGAGGACGAGGTCGCGCAGGGGGGCGTAGCGCCACACCTCGTCGTCGGTCGTGGGCAGTCCGGCCGTCTCGAAGGCCAACCACGCACGCTGACGTTCGGCCGCGTCGGGCCGGTCGAGAATGAAGGTGGCGGCTGAATCAGCGAAGAGGTTCATAGATGTCGAGACCAATGAAGTGTAATGGTCACTCGGAGCGTCCCGACGGCCCTCGCGTAGGCTGACCGTCGAACACGAGGGGGTAGGCGTGGAGTTCTCATCCGAGGTCCTGACACTGCAAGTCGACGGTCACGTCGCGACACTCTGGCTCGACCGCGTCGAATCGCGCAACGCCATGGGCAGCGCCCTCTGGCGTGACCTGCCCCGCGCGGCCGCCGCGGTGTCGAGTGATCAGAACATCCGCGTGCTCATCATCGCGGCGAAGGGTCCCCACTTCACTGTGGGACTCGACCTGAAGGAGTTCGGCGACGGTTTCGCCGACGGCGGGCCAAGCGCCCAGTCCCAGGCCGCCGCCAGTGCCGCCTCCTACCAGGCGGTTCGCACGATGCAGGACTCGGTGACGGCAATCGCCGCACTGTCGGTGCCGGTCATCGCGGCGGTCCACGGCTACTGCATCGGCGCGGGTATCGACTTGATCTGCGCCTGCGACATTCGCCTCTGCTCCACCGACGCGCGCTTTTCCGTGCGCGAGACGAAAGTCGCCATCGTCGCGGACCTGGGCACCCTCCAGCGACTCCCGCGGATCGTCAGCGCCGGTCACGTCGCCGAGCTCGCCTTCACCGGCAAGGACTTCGACGCCAGCCGTGCGGCCGCAATTGGCCTGGTCAACTGGGTCCACGGCCAGAGCGGCGACGAGGTGATGCAGTCCGCCATCCAACTCGCCCACGAGATCGCCGCCAACTCTCCTTTGGCGGTGCAGGGCACCAAGGCCGTCCTCGCGGCCAACGACGGTCGAACCGTCGCCGAGGGTCTCGAGTTCGTCGCTCGCTGGAACGTGATGTACCTGTCGAGCAACGACCTTCGAGAGGCGATGACCGCGTTCATCGAGAAGCGCCCGCCGGTCTTCACCGGCGACTAGCGCTGCCAGAACTTCCAGCCGCGCCGCTCGCGCTCATCGAGTTCGCGACGGCGCTCTTCGAACAGTTCGGGAGCGACCGCGTTCACGATCTCGCTGGCCGCGTTAAGGATCTCGCGCCGCTCGTCGACTGAGGCGCTGGTCTCGGGCACCGGTTCGACCGACGGCTTCACCAGCGAGCCGTGCGACCATCCGACATCGGCGAGACGCCGCTCGTAGGTAAGGCAGTTGTCCGGGCACGACCACGGCTGGTCGGGCGCGTTGCCGAGCACGCAGAAGCGCGCCACCTCGCCCGAGGAGTAGGTGCGGCTCTGAAAGTGCTTGCACTCCTCACGCATTCCCATGGGTCCATTGTTCCACGCGCCGTCGGCCGTCGTCGCAGAAATGTGGAGGCTCCCTGGTGGCCGTCACTCTCCGGGACGGGTAAGACGTTTCTTCCGCCCGAGCACTCGGCACCGGGAGGTCTCGTCGGACTCTGGACTCGTGCCACGCTGTCGACGGAGTTCTCAGCCGATCGAGCCTTCCATCTGCAACTCGATCAGTCGCGACCACTCGACGGCGTACTCCATGGGCAGAGTGCGAGTCACCGGCTCGATGAAGCCGTTCACGATCATGCCCATGGCTTGGCTCTCGGTCAGTCCCCGGCTCATGAGATAGAAGAGCTGGTCGTCGCCAATCTTCGAGACCGTGGCCTCGTGGCCGATCGACGCGTCCTGCTCGCCGACCTCCATGTAGGGCTTGGTCTCGGAGACCGACCGCTCGTCGAGGATCAGAGCGTCGCAGCGCACGAAGGCCTTTGCGCCGGTGGCCCCCTCTTCGACCTTCACGAGGCCGCGGTAACAGGTGTTGCCCCCGTCCTTGGAGATCGACTTGGAGATGATCGTCGAGGTGGTCTCGGGCGCGCAGTGCACCATCTTCGCGCCGGCGTCTTGAACCTGGCCCGGTCCGGCGTAGGCGACCGACAGGACCTCGCCCGAAGCCTTCGGTCCCATTAGGTAGACCGATGGGTACTTCATCGTGAGCCTCGAGCCGATATTGCCGTCGATCCACTCCACGTGGGCTTCGGCTTCGGCGCGAGCGCGTTTGGTCACCAGGTTGTAGACGTTGTTCGACCAGTTCTGGATCGTGGTGTAGGTGATCCGCGATCCCGGCAGCGCCACCAGCTCAACGACGGCCGAGTGCAACGAGTCGGTCGAGTACACCGGGGCCGAACAGCCTTCGACATAGTGAACCTGGGAACCCTCGTCGGCGATTATGAG
>JAYVZV010000121.1:0-9066 GCA_043782995.1 Acidimicrobiales bacterium
GCGACGTAGGCCGAGTCGGAGATCTCGACGCCGATGTGCGAGATTGCCGAGCCGAGCGGCCCCATCGAGAAGGGGATGACGTACATCGTGCGGCCCTTCATCGATCCGGCGAAGAGGCCCTTCAACAGAGCACGCATCTCGGCCGGGTCGCGCCAGTTGTTGGTCGGGCCGGCGTCGATCTCGCGCTCGGAGCAGATGAACGTGCGGTCCTCGACGCGGGCCACGTCGCCCGGGTCCGAGGTCGCGTAGTAGCTGTGGGGACGCTTGGCGTCCGAGAGCCTCTGGAAGGTGCCGTTGTCGACGAGCAGCTGACAGAGCGCGTCATACTCCTCGGCCGAGCCGTCGCACCACTGGATACGATCGGGGGTTGTGAGCGTCGCCACTTCCTCCACCCACGCAATGAGCTTCTGGTTCTGGGTCGGGTACGTCACGTTGGGTTCCTCCGTCAATCTCGACGCGCCGCGACCTCGCGACGCTGTCCTGGCGAGCCAGGGCCATGTCCCCGCCGGCTGACCCAACAATCCCCCAGAGGGATAACCCCCGGCGCGAAGATGACGTCATTGAGCGTATCGCCACCATCGTGGGGCGGGCCAACGTCCCCCGGGGCGAGCGCCATATCGGCGACGACGCCGCGGTGCTGGCGCCCTTCGTAGGTCAGGCGGTCGTCTCGACCGACGTCGCCGTGCTGGGGGTACACCTGGACGGCGAGCTATTCCCGCTGGAGGATCTCGGGTTCCGGGCACTCGCCGCGGCGGTCTCGGACCTCGCGGCGATGGGCGCCCGGGCCCGGGGGGCCGTCGTCGCGGTGACGTCGCCGGCCGGCACGGACTTGGAGGAGTTGCACCGGGGGATGGCCGACGCCGCGATCATCACGAACTGCCCCATCGTGGGCGGGGACCTCTCGCTCGGGCGTGACGTCACCGTGGCGGTGACCGTGGTGGGCGAGTGCCCGGGCGGCGGGGCGGTGCTGCGTAGCGGTGCGAAGCCCGGTGACGAGTTGCTCGTTACCGGCCCGCTCGGCCGCTCGGCGGCCGGGCTGCGTCGTCGACGGGCCGGCGCGGCGTTGAGTGACGAGTTAGTGGTCGCGCACCGGCATCCCTGGCCGCGCCAGCGCGAGGGCCTGGCGGCCCGGGGGGCGGGCGTGCACGCGATGATGGACCTCAGCGACGGCCTCGGACTGGACCTGCACCGCTTCGCCGACGCCTCGGGGGTCGGCTTCGATCTCGCAGAGGTGCCCGTGGCGCCCGGCGCGACCCTCGAGGAGGCGACGAGCGGCGGCGAGGACTACGAACTGCTGATGGCGACCGACGACCCCGCGAGGCTGCGCCTGATCTTCCTCGACCGGGGACTCCGGCCCCCTCTGACCATCGGGGTCGTGGTCGCCGATTCCTCGGTGAGGACGTGGCGCGCAGGTCCGTTCGAGCGCCGGGGTTACCAGCACCTGCTCTAGGGGGTTAGGCCTCGGCGGGGCGTCGCGCGGGCTTGGTGATCTTGCCCGAGCGGATGCAACCGGTGCAGACGTTCACGCGCGTGGGCGTGCCGCCGACCAGCGCGCGCACGCGCTGGATGTTGGGGTTCCAGCGGCGCTTGGTGCGACGGTGGGAGTGCGACACGTTCATGCCGAATGACGGCTTCTTGCCGCAGATTTCGCAGACGGATGCCATGATGAACGTTCTCCTTAGTCCCGGGCCGCGCGGTGCGGGCGCCGGTGTAAACCGAAGGACCATTGTAGCATCGCTAGCGATGACCACTCCCATGACGTTGTCCGCCGGCGAGCTGCGCGCCGCAATCGCCACGTACGCCGAGCTTCTGCGTTCGCACAAGGAGGTCATCAACCGCCTGAACGTCTACCCGGTGCCCGACGGTGACACCGGCACCAATATGACCCTGACCATTGAATCGGTCACCAAAGAGCTCGACCCGCTAGGGGCCGACGCCCCGATGGCCGACGTCTGCAAGGCCATCGCGCACGGGTCGCTCATGGGGGCGCGCGGCAACTCGGGCGTGATTCTCTCCCAGATGCTGCGCGGGCTGGTCGCCAAGTTCCCCGTCGACGGCGAGGTCGGCCCGGGCGTACTCGCCGACTCGCTCGAGCACGCCGACGTCCTGGCCCGTCAGGCCGTGGTCCGGATCGTGGAGGGCACGATGCTGTCGGTGGCGCGAGCGGCCGCCGAGGGCGCGCGGGCCCACTGCGAATCCCTGACGGCGCTGGTTCGCTCGGCGCGCGACCGGGCGAAGGTCGCGCTGGCCTTCACGCCCGAGCAGCTCCCGGTCCTGAAGCAGGCCGGGGTCGTCGACTCGGGCGGCACCGGCCTGCTCTTGCTCTTCGACGCGCTGTGCACCGTGGTGGCCCAGGACCCGCTGCCCGTCGCGCCGAGCGTCGAGTCGATCCAGGTCCACGCGCACGAGGAGTCGGGCCGCGCCGAGGGCGACATCGCCGACCTGCGCTATGAGGTCATGTACCTGCTCGACGCCGACGACGCCAAGATGCACGCCTTCCGCGAGGTGTGGGCCGGCATCGGCGATTCGATCGTGATCGTCGGCGGCGACGGCATCTACAACTGCCACATCCACACCGACGATATCGGCGCGGCCCTCGAGGCGTCCCTCGACGCCGGTCGCCCGCGCGAGATTCGCGTGACCGACCTCAGCGAGCAGGTGATCGAGGAGCGTTGGGTCCGCGAGGCGATTGGCGCCGAGCCCGAGGCGCCGACCGAGCCGGCTCCGCCGACCGCAGTAGTGGCCGTCGTGGTGGGCGAGGGCGTCGGGCGCATTTTCCGGTCGCTCGGCGTGCGGACCCTCGTGCGCGGCGGCCAGTCAATGAACCCCTCGACCGCCGACCTGGTCGCCGCGGTGCGCGCGACCGGCTCGGCCCAGGTGGTGCTGCTGCCCAACAACAAGAACATCCGTCCCGTCGCCGAGCAGGTCAACGCTCTCGTCGACCAGACCGTCACGGTGGTGCCGACCAACTCGATCGCCGAGGGCTTCGCGGCGCTGCTCGAGTACGACCCCGACGCGACGGCCGAGGAGAACGCCACGGCCATGGCCCAATCGTCGAGCCGGATCGTCTCGGCCGAGGTCACCCGGGCCGTGCGCGACGCCACCACTGACGCGGGCGAGGTTCGCGTGGGCGACTGGATTGGACTCAGCGCCAAGGGCGTTCGCTCGATCGCCGACTCGATCGCGGTCGCGAGCAACCGGCTACTGGCCCAACTGATCGGTCCCGACCACGAGCTCGTGACAATCATCGAGGGCGACGGCTCCTCGCCGGCCAATACGCGCCGGATCACCGAGTTCTTGGCGGAGGACTTCCCGGCCATCGCGGTCGAGGTCCACCATGGGGGCCAGCCGCTCTACCCCTACTATTTCGGCATCGAGTGAGCGAGGCGGCGCCGCGCCGACTGCGCCAACTCGGCGAGGTCCCGGTCGACCAGTTGCGCAACGTCGGCGAGAAGCGCGTGGCCGCACTGGCGACGCTCGGGATTGAGAACGTCTTCGACCTCCTCACCGTCTACCCCCGTCGCTACATCGACCGCACGAAGCGCGTCGACCTATCGGACCTCACGGTCGGGGAGGAGGCGGCCGTCTTTGGCGAGGTGAGCAAGATCAGTGGCCGGCGCACCCGCCAGGGCCGCGTGATGGTCGAGGCGACGGTGGCCGACGACAGCGGCTCGTTCAAGGTCGTGTTCTTCAACCAGCCGTGGCGCGAGCGGCAATTGCCCGCCGGCGTCCAGGCCCTCTTCTTCGGCAAGGTCACGGACTACCGGGGTCAGCGCCAGATGACCAACCCCGTCGTGGACGTGATCGTAGGACCCTCGGGCGACGAGCGCGACGCGACCCGCGTCGGACGGGTCGTGCCCATCTACCCGGCGTCGGGCAAGGCCGGTCTGACCAGTTGGGAGATGGGCGGATTCATCGAGGAGTCGCTGCGCCGCGCCGGGCCGCTGCTCGACCCGGTCCCCGAGTCGGTGCGTGCCGAACTGGGCCTGGTCGACCGCACCGCGTCGTTCTGGGGCATCCACCTGCCCGAGGAGATCGACGAGGTGGCGCCGGCCCGACGTCGACTGGCCTTCGACGAGTTCCTGCGCCTGCAGCTGCTGCTGGCGATGCGCCGACGCCGGCTCGAGGAGTCGGGGACCGGCATCCGCCACCCGATCGCGAGCGACGACCTCGACGTCAAGCCCGGCGCCCTGACCACCCCGGAGTCATCGCTGGTGCGCCGCTTCCTCGCGAACCACCACTTCACGCTAACCGGCGCCCAGCGCCGGGTCCTCGGTGAGATCGCGGCCGACCTCGCGTCGCCCCTGCCGATGCACCGGCTCCTCCAGGGCGACGTCGGGTCGGGCAAAACGGTCGTCGCACTGACCGCGCTGCTGGCGTCGCTCGACGGGGGGCGCCAGGGCGCGCTCATGGCCCCGACTGAGGTGCTCGCCGAGCAGCACCTGGCGTCGCTGCGCAGCGACCTCGACGGACTCACCAAGGCCGACCCGTCGGTCCTGGGCGGCCGGCGGCCACTGTCGATCCAACTGCTCACTGGACGGGTTCGCGCGAAGGACCGCCAGTCGGTCCTCGACGGGCTAGCCGACGGCTCGGTCGATGTCGTGGTGGGCACGCACGCGCTGTTGACCGAGGACGTGCGATTCCGTTCGCTCGGCGTGATCGTGATCGACGAGCAGCACCGCTTCGGCGTCGAGCAGCGCGCGACTCTGAGGGACAAGGGCCGGGACCGCTCGGACGAGGCGGCCGATCCGGATCTCCTGGTGATGACCGCGACGCCCATTCCGCGAACGGCGGCGATGGTGGTCTTCGGCGACCTCGACCGTTCGGTGCTCGACGAGATGCCCGTCGGACGGATCCCGATCGTGACGAACTGGGCGAGGACCGACGGCGAGGTGACGGAGTGCTGGCAGCGGGTCCGTGACGAGGTCGCCGCGGGCCGTCGCGCCTACGTGATCTGCCCCCTCGTGGAGGACTCCGAGCGGGTCGAGGCGACGAGCGCAGTGCAGGAGCGAACCCGTCTCGCGCTCGAGGAACTGCGCGGGCTCTCCCTCGGGATCTTGCACGGCCAGATGAAGGGACCCGACAAGGAGGAGGTCATGGCCCAGTTCCGCTCGGGCGAGCTGGACGTCCTCGTCGCGACGGTCGTGATCGAGGTCGGGGTCGACGTGCCCGAGGCGAGCGTGATCGTGATTGAGGACGCCTGGCGCTTCGGGCTGGCCCAGTTGCACCAGCTGCGCGGTCGGGTCGGGCGCGGCGACGTCCAGAGCCACTGTTACCTGCTCGGGACGCCGCCGAGCGACGAGGGCGCCGTCCGGCTCCGGGCGCTCGTCGACTCTTCGGACGGCTTCGCGCTGGCCGAGATCGATCTCGAGCTGCGCGGTGAGGGAACCCTGCTCGGCTCACGCCAACGCGGGCGCAGCGACCTGCGATTGGCCTCGCTGCGACGTGACGAGGACCTGCTGCGGGCCGCCCAGGAGGTGGCGTCGGCGATGGTTCGACGCCGCGGCCTCAGCGACGAACCCGAGATGGTGGACGAGTTGCGGCTCTTTATCGACGACGAAGAAGCGGACAACCTGTTCAAGTCCTGACCGGCCAGCACTACCCTTGGGGGGTGCGGGTAATTGGCGGAACGGCTCGGGGACGACCGTTGAGGGCGAAACTGCCGCCCGCGGTGCGCCCGACCACCGACTACGCCCGCGAGGCCATCTTCTCGATGCTCGAGAGCCGAGGCGGACTGCTCGACCTCGTCGTCGCCGACCTGTACTGCGGGTCGGGGGCCATGGGCATTGAGGCCATCTCGCGGGGGGCGCAAAAGGTCTACTTCGTCGACAGCGATCCGGCCTGCCTCGCCGCGGCGCGGGCCAACCTCGAACCACTGCAACTGCCGGCCGAATGCGTCTTCGTGCGCTCCACGTTGCCCGTATGGTCGCCCCCGGAGGACCTCGACCTCATCTTGGCCGACCCGCCCTACGGTCCGCTCGACCTCGCCAGTGTGCTGCGCGGCGCCGTCGCCCAGCGGGTGGTCATCGAGAATGACCGGCACATGGAGGCGCCGAGCGGGTGGATTGTGACCAAAACGAAGCGGTACGGCACTACGCTCGTAACGATGTTGGAACCCGATGAAGGGGATGAGTCGTGACGATTGGCCTGATTCCCGGCTCCTTCGACCCATTCCACAACGGGCACCTGGAGGTCGTGGAGCGCGCTTCGCACATCTTCGACGAGATTGTCGTGGCGGCCATTCGCAACCCCCAGAAGTCCGAGGTCCTGTTCGACCTAGAAGAGCGTCGCGACATGATTGCCGAGTCCTGCGCCCACATCACCAACGTCTCCATCGTGTCGATCTCGACGCTGCTCGTCAACGTGGCGCGTGACGTCAACGCTACGGCGATCGTGAAGGGGCTGCGGGCTGTGTCGGACTTCGAGAGCGAACTCCAGATGGCCCAGATGAACCGCTCGCTCTCGGGCGTGGAGACCCTGTTCATCCCGTCGAGCTCGAACCATTCCTTCATCGCCTCGAGACTGCTGAGAGAGGTCGCGCGCTTCGGCGGCAACGTGTCGGCCTTCGTGCCCAAGCCCGTGCAGGTTCGCCTCAACGAGAAGTTCCCTGGAGGAGACCATGACGTCCTTTGACGGTTACGACAACCCCGAGGAGTTCGCCGAGCCCTCCGGACGCCACGCCCGGCGCGATATCGAGACCGACCTGCGCGACCTGATCGAGCTGGTGGCCAACGCGAAGCAGATGCCCCTGTCCAACTCGGCCCTGATCGCGCGCGACGACGTTCTCGGCCTGCTCGAGCAGGCGCTGCGCAGCTTGCCCGAGGAGATTCGCGAGGCCCGCTGGGCCCTGCGCGACCGCGAGGAGCTGATGGCGGCCGAGTTGCAAAAGGCCCAGCAGCTGATGGACCAGGTCCGCGCCGAGGCGGCGCGCATGGTCGACAAGACCGAGGTCGTACGCCAGTCGAGGCTCGTCGCCCAGCAGATCATCGCCGAGGCCCACGCCCAGGCCCGACAGATGATCAACCAGTCCGAGGACTTCATCGACGGCAAGCTCGGCAGCTTCGAGATCGTCCTCGAGCGGCTGCTAAAGACGGCCCACTCCGGTCGGGAGCGCTTGAGCGCCCAGGGTCTGCCGACCTCGCTCCTCGACGACGAGTTCGTCGAGGAGTCCTTCGTCTCGCCCGCGCCCGGCCTACAGGAACCGCCGACCCCCGAGGAGACGTCCTTCTTCGACCAGGACGCGTTCTAGGCGGTGGCCTCGGCGTACCTCGTTCCGGTCGCCCAACTGCTGCGCGACGTGCCCTCCACCATGGAGGTCGACTTCGACGCGCCCTTCGCCGAGCCCCACGAGTTCGCGCCCCGGGGCGTCGCCGAGACCGACGTCTTCGCCGAGGCGACGGTGCGGGTGCGGGTGCGCCTCGAGAGCTTCACCGGGGGACTGCGCGCCGTGGGCCGCGTCGAGGCGCCCTGGCACGGCATCTGTCGGCGCTGCTCGACGCCGGTGCTCGGCGTGAGCGACGTCGCCGTCAACGAGCGCTTCGTCGACGAGCGCGGTCCGGGCGACGAGGAGACGTACTTGATCGAGAACGACTTCGTGGACCTCGCCCCGATGGCCCACGACGCGATCTTCCTCGACCTGCCGCTGGCGCCCCTCTGCCGCGAGGACTGCCGGGGTCTCTGCCCCTACTGTGGGATCGACCGCAACGAGGCGTCGTGCACCTGTGAGGCGCCGGTCGACCCCCGCTGGGCTACACTGGACGGACTCCGATTCACGGGCGCCGAGCCCGGCGATTCCAACGACGTGTGACGGGCCCGCCCGTCGCGGTGAAAGAGAAGATCGATGGCCGTTCCCAAGCGCAAGACCAGCAAAGCCAAGACCCGCAGCCGCCGCGCCGCCAATTGGCGCCTCGGGCTGCCCGCCCGCAGCGTCTGCCCGCAGTGCGCGACGTCCAAGCTGCCTCACGTGGTCTGCCCGAACTGCGGCTGGTACAAGGGTCGAGTCGCCGTCGAGGTCAACTAAGTTGACCCTCCCCATCGCCCTGGACGCGATGGGTGGGGACTTCGCTCCCGGAGAGATCATCGCGGGGGCTCGGCGCGCCGTGGACGAGCTAGGGCTCTCGGTCATACTGGTCGGCGTACCTGACCGGCTGGGCGACCCCCAGGGTCTCGACGTCGTCGCCTGCACCGAGGTCATTGAGATGGACGACGACCCCGCGGGCAGCGTGCGCAAGAAGAAGGACTCCTCGCTCGTGCGCTGCGCCGAACTGGTGCGCGACGGTCGAGCGAGCGCCATGGTCTCGGCCGGCAACACCGGGGCCACCATGGCCTCGGCGCTACTGCGCATGGGACGACTCCCGGGCGTCGTGCGCCCCTGCATCGCCACGCCGATCCCGAACCCCGGCCGTACGCCGACCGTCCTGGTCGACGCCGGGGCGAACGCCGAGTGCACGCCGGAGATGCTCGTCCAGTTCGCCCAGATGGCCGCCACGTTCTCGCGAGCCCACTACGGCGTGGCGGACCCCCGGGTCGGCCTACTCTCGATCGGCGAGGAGTCGACCAAGGGGTCGCCGCTCGTCAAGGAGACCCACCAACTGCTCGCCGCCACCGAGGGCCTCAACTTCGCCGGCAACGTCGAGGGCCGCGACCTCATCCCGTCGCCGGTCGACGTCGTGGTGACGGACGGCTTCACCGGCAACGTCGCCCTGAAGACGCTCGAGGGGGCGCTTAAGTACCTCTTCGCCACCGTGCTCGGCGTCATCGACACCAACGACGAGACCCGGGCGGCCGGCCAGGTCCTCCTGGAGTACCTGGCGCCCGCGGCGGCGGCGCTGACCCCCGAGAACCAGGGCGGCGCGATGCTGCTGGGACTTGAGGGCATCTGCGTCATCAGCCACGGCTCCGCGAACGCCACGGCCATCATGAACGCCCTGCGGATCGCCTCCGAGATGGACGCGGCCGGAGTCGTCGGCCAACTGCGCTCTACCATCCGTCCTGATCAAAGGGTTTAATCAGGACCGCATCCCCGTTCGCTCGGTAATCTGGAGAAGCACCACAAAGGAGTCCGCA
>JAYVZV010000122.1:0-26640 GCA_043782995.1 Acidimicrobiales bacterium
GAGTTGAATCCAGATGGTCGAATCGACGATCAACGATGTTGGTCGACTCGCCAGAGGTAGAACTTCATCGGGCTGGATATTCGCAAGATGCGGGCCCAGGCGGTCTCCCAACGCTCACCATCAGGTGGCGATAACCCTTCGAATCCTCCGCCGACGGAGACGACCGGGTCGGTCAGTCCCGCGCCCTGTGACCCAATAGGCAGAAGTCGCTCTAGCGAGCGCTCACGATGAACGCGGCGGAGCTCAGCTTCACGACGCCGTCGACCGACCGGTCGAGGAGGGCCGAGCGAACGGCCGTCATGATCTGCTCCGCGGTCTCGGCATTCGCCGTGCGCAACGCTTCGCGAACGGGACCGACCCGTCGAGAGAGTGCCAAGAGGGAGTCGATCTCACTTCCCTCGAACGTCACCGTCTCAGCCTGCGAGGTCACTTCGGCGCTATTGAATCCCGCGTCACTCAGCAGTGATTCGAGCACGGTACGGTCCGCCAGGGAGAAGGGGCCTGGCTCACCGGGACCCGGCATTGGCGGTAGCGAGCCGGTCACCGACACCACGGCTGCACCGGGAACGAACATCCACTCGTTCAAGAAAACGTTCGCCCAGCAGGCGAAGGCGAGCACGCCTCCGGGGCGCAACGCCCGTCGAAGATTCGTGAAGGCCAACTTCGGATCAGCGAAGAACATCACGCCGAAGCGAGAATAGATAGCGTCAAACGTCGCCGGTTCGAATGGCTCGACCTGGGCGTCGGCGGCGAGAAAGGAGATGTTGTCTACTTGTGCGGTGGCGGCCCGCTTCACGGCCTCGGCGATCATCGCCGGCGCGATGTCGACACCGGTGGCCCGACCCTCCGGTCCGACTCTCCTGGCCAGCTCTAATGTCGTCGAGCCCGAGCCACACCCGACGTCGAGGATGGTGAGTCCGGGGCGAAGTGAGAGTCGGTCCATGGCGCCGTCCCCGAACGGTGCCGACACCCGCTCGGTGTGGTCGACCGACGCAATCCAGCCGGGCGCCAACTCTTCCCAGAATTCATACTGTTCGAGATTCCCGTTTGACATAGGGCCACCCTACGACGTTCATCGAGAAGATCGTAGGCCCACCGACTAGGCGACGGGGTCTTCGGGCAATCCTTCACAAGCAAACCAACGGTGACTGTTCTATAATTTCGCCACGAATACCAAAGGAGGACTCTATGGCTGGATTAGTCCGTAAGAGCCTGAATACACCCGAAGAGACCCGACTGTTCGAGGATGGCAAGGGAGTAGTCGAACTCGTCAACACCGACGGCGGCGCCGTAGGTCGAGCGACATTCCAGCCGGGCTGGAAATGGTCGGAGCACGTGAAGCCCATTGCCAAGACCGACAGTTGTCAGGCCCCGCACACCGGATACTTCGTCGCCGGCCACATGGTCATCGCGATGGATGACGGAGAGCGGATGGAGTTCGGTCCTGGCGACTTCATGACGGCAGCGCCGGGACATGACGCGTGGATCGTCGGTGACGAGCCGTGCGTCGTGGTCGACTGGCACGGTTTCGGGGATTACGCCAAAGGGTGAGGGTCAACCTCTAAGCCGCCGCGAGGGCCGGTAGCGAGCAGTGGCTGAGCTCAGCTACCAACTCAACAGACCGAGCCCCGAACTGAGGCCACCGCGGCCCCACGCCTAACGCGCAGTGAGGCGGAAGAGCACGAACTAGGGATGCGCCACGCCGAGGGTCTCGACGGACGCGAATCCCGCCTCCGTGGCGCTCTCGCGGAACGTCTCTAGACGGATTACCCGCCCAGCTCCCGCGCCGTTGTTCTGCGTGCTCACGGCCCGGCCGTGCAGCGTGCTGAAGGCGCAGTAGAAATCTTCCATCTCGGTGGTGGGGACACTGGATGCCGCTTCGGTCGTTCGTCCACCACCAAAACTGTGCCATTACTACCCGCGAGAGTGCGCCTGGTCCGTAGAACGCCGACTGGATCAGGAACGTCAGGGATCATCTCAATCGCCGTCACCCTGGATCTCGGGGTCAGCGGCGTCACGCCCTTCACAATGAGTTCGATCTGCCACCCCCGCTTTCGCTGCCGCCTTGAGCGACGCGAATTGATGGCCGGCCGAGGTCGTAACCGTACACCTGGCGTTGGGATAGGTAATAGCAATCCGGATCGCCGCTAGGCCCTCGCCACAGCCGATTTGCGCTATCCGCACCGGTGCTCGGACGCCGAGCATCGCTCGTAACTCGGGCAGTGCGCGAAGCCAGTTCTGAGTCAAGTGCTTCATGAAGACCGGACGGGTCATGGGCGCCTGAATTTCGTGCACGTCGAACTGCTCGAACGTGACTCCGTGCCCCGCGCGAACTCCACTTCCATGATGTCGCAGGCCTAGGCCAACCGCAGCACGACGGAGGCCCGGATTGACGCGGACCCGTGGCGTCGAAGGGCACCGCGCCAAGCGCGGTGACTACTCCTGCGTTAGGCGGTCACGAGATTGGCCACCTCAGCGCTGCGCTCCTGCGGCGGTCCCGCGAATCCTCCGGCCAAATCGTGCAACGCGGGAAGCAAGATATCACTTGAGAAGGCGTCGAAGTCGGCCTCGGAATCCCACACGGCGGCAATGAGCCAGCCGCCCTGGGTCGGCCCCGCCACGTGATAGCGCTGGCCAGCCGGTAGGCCCTCTTCCGGGTGCACCACCTTCAATACGGTCTCGTACTGCTGAGCGGTGCCGCCCTCAAAGAAATGGGTGATTAGAAACGCCATAGGTATTCCCCCTTATTGTTGGTGAGCGAAACTTAACATCGCCACGGTTGACGACACAACGGGCAGTCGCGGCGGATCTGCCATCAAGTGATGGCGGCCCGTTGACTTTTCCCAAGTCGACGGGCCGGCGCCTACCTTCGACAACCGGCGTATCTACTCTTGAGGGCATTGAAAGCCCAAGAATGAGGCGCAGTCTCAACGTGCACTGCGGTAAGCCCTCGTTACTGGGGGCCGTCGCGGGACGGCGCCACTCTCGCCACGCAGAGCGGCGCAGTCCCGAAGGACTGCGCCGCTCTGTTAACAGTGAATCGCTACTAGGACTACTTGACCGGAGGAGCTCCGAGGGCCTTGAACGAGGCCTTCCGAACACTGACGGCCGTCTTTACCGACGCGCGGAACGCGTCACGGGCGTCGTCACGGGCGGTCGCCGTGGTCGCGGCCGTGAGGGCAGCTCCCAGGGTCGTTTTGGCCGCGAGAACGGAAGCCTTGAAGGTGTTCCGAATCGCCAGCGCGCTCGCACGGTACACGTCCATCAGCACCTCGTGGTTCTTGGCGGAGATTGACGTCGACGTGTGAGCTGAAGACTTCACAGTTCCGGCAAACGCAACGGCGGGTACTGCAACACCCAGCATTGATACCAGGGCCAATGAGGTGACTGAACGGGTAATGAACTTCTTCATGATGCTCCTTTGTAGGGGTATTTCCAAACTACGGCCGTGAATTGTGTGAACTCTGTGAGCAGACTTGCAGTTGACTGTGAATGTGCACGGACCATTGTTCGAGGGACCTATTCGCGCGCGTTCTACCGGTCCCGACCCCGTTTCTGCCGGATCTGAGGCACGGGGCTCACTCTTTGGGAAACTCATCCCACGAAGGTGCCGGCGCGGGACTTGGCCCGCATCAACGTGGCGACCGTCTCCGGGGAAACTCCATCCAGGAGTGTCGCGACCGTAATGAACACTTGAGCGGTGGTCAACGCATCGCCGAGCGCATGGTGCGGCCGGTGTACCGGGAGGTGCAGACTTTCGGCGAGTCCACTGAGCGAATGCGGGGGCGCGGGCCCGTGTCGCTGGAATGCCAGGAGGCGGCCCATTTCGAAGGTGTCGAGCAGGGGGGCTCGCAGCCCGGTGCGCTGGCGACCAAGGGCCGGGGTGAGGAACGACTCCTCGACCCAGGCGACGTGCGCGACGATCACCCGGCCGGTCATCGCCGCGATGAGCGGTTCGATCGCCTCGTCCAGCATCGGCGCATCCGCGAGGTCGACGGTGCGGATCCCGTGGACGAGCACCGACTTCTCGGGCAGTGGCCTCGTCGGACGGCAGAGTCCGTACACGGCGCCACCGACGACGACTCGGCCGGCGTCGACCGGCACGGCGCCGAACGAGATGATCTCGTCGTGGCGCGGGTCGAGGCCACTCAACTCGAGGTCGACGACGCAGTAGTGGGCCTGGCGCCACGGGGTGTTCCCCGCGAGCACCGGGGCCCGCGCGTAGCGCCGCGCGACCTCGGTCAGTGGCGCACGAAGAGTGAAGGGGCGCCTCAACGGCTCCAGGCCGCCTCGCTCGTGATGTGCTTCTGCACCGAGGACACCGCGTGGAAAGCCTCCTTCAAGTAGCTGCGGACGAGGGGGCTGAGCTCATTGGGGTCGACGTAGTCGTCGAGTTCGAAGCCCGCCTCAATCTGGGCGACCTGGTGGTCCAGGCGCAGTTGGCTCACCAGTTCGAAGGCCTCCTGCAGCGACTGGGCGTCGGAGGGTCGCAGCACGCCCGCGTCGCTCGCCGCCGTCAGTCGCTCCGTCGTGGAGGCGCAGGCGACGCCCGCCACCATGCCGGCCCAACGGGCGAGGTCGGTGATCGGCACGACCGCCCCCCTCTTCAGGTCCAGGCGGTGGCGGTGCTCGCCCGAGGACTCGACGACGAGTCCGCGCAGGAAACCCGACGGCGGCCGGTGCGACAACGCGAACTGGGCGAGCAGGCGCAAGAGCCTCGCCCGGGCCGGCGCCCCTTGGAAGAACTCGGCGATCATTGGCTCGGTCTCCACCCCCCACACCGGACGACTGTCGACCAGCACTGAGACGATGACCAGCGCCTTTCGCTGAGTCGGGTCGTCGATCATCGACTGGGCCTCTCTCTTCCACGAGGAGAGCGGCCTCACGAACAGTGGGTCCGAGGCGCTCACCCGGTGATCGTCGGGTTGGAAGCCGCAACGCGCGAGCACGCCGGAGGCCGCCGTCGAGACGTCGCTCAGGTACGGACGGATCGTCTCCTCCGGTCCGTCGTCGAGCCACGCGATCGCGCTGTCGAGGTCCGAGCCCGGCAGCGCCTCGCGCCGCGCCTGGCTGCCGAGGGCCAGCCAGGTGAATCGAGCCGGCGCCTCGCTTCCGGCAACGCAGAGGTCGAGGGCGCGCCGGGTCAGGGCGTCGGCCACGACCGAGAAGACCGACATGACGTCGAGCGCCGCCACGTTGGCGCGGGTCATGCTCACGACCGTGGGGCGCAGCCTCGCCGAGACGGCGACGAGCTCCTCGACGCTGCCGGCGCGCGCGATGGCGCGACGGAGCGAGAAAGACGACCGGCTCTCGACCTCTAGGAGGTCGTGGTCCTCGACGATACCGATGACCCGACCGGTGGCGCCGGTCACGGGGAAGTGGCGCACGCCCCGGTCGAGCATGTCGAGCAGCACCTCGCTGCCCGGTCGCTCGGCGGGCACCGTGAAGGCCGGCGCGGTCATCACCGACGACACCGGCGCGTCCCCGGTCAGTCCCGCGCCCACCACCCTCGAGCGCAGGTCGGCGTCGGTGACGATGCCGAGCGTGGCGCCGAGGTCCACGATGAAGGCCGTCACCCCGGCGTCGGTCATCAGCCGAGCCGCCTCGCGAACCGAGGTGGTGGGCGCGCAGATGATCGGCGCCGTGCGGATAGTCGCGCGGACGGGTTGGCGCAGACGGTCGCGAACGGCCTCGGCCGGGGGACCGGTGCGCAGGTGGTGGCGGTCCTCTAAGAGCAGGCGCGTCACGTAGCGCAGACCCCGGGGGCCGGCGAGCACGCGGGCGGCGACCTCGGCCGGCACGCGGTAGAGGAGCGAGTCCTCGGCGGCGCGCGCGTCGAAGTCCGGCGCCAGGCCCGACAGCATCGAGGCGTGACCGAACATCTCGCCCGGCCCCATGAGGTCGAGCACCGATCCGTCGTTCACGACCTCGACGGCGCCCGCGCGGATTACTCGCAGGAACTCGACCCTGGGGGCACCCTTGGCGAAGATCGTGGCGCCGCTCGCGAAGAACTCGACCTCGACGGCGCCGGCGAGACTCGCCACCGAGTCCGGGTCGAATTCAGAGAACGGAGGGTACTGACGGAGGAACTCCGCGATGCCGGAATGGACCGTCACTTCGACCTCCTGGACCGAGTGTAGGTCGACAAGAACGGCGGGCCCTCGGAGCCACCGTTATCCTCGAGGCCCCGACGACCGGGCTACACCAACTTGAGCTCTTGACGGTAGACCCGAGCGGGTCCCTGGGCCACGACGACCGCGGCGAGCGCGACGAAGGCGCGCGCCGCCTCGCTCTCGGGGTGCGCTACGACGATCGGCTCGCCGGAGTCACCGCCCTCGCGCAGGTCGGTGTCGAGCGGGATCTGTCCGAGCAGCGCGATGCCCAGTTCCCGGGCGAGCCGCTCGCCGCCGCCCGCACCGAAGATCTCGTAGCGCTGTTCGTCGTCGCCGGTGAACCAGCTCATGTTCTCGATGACGCCGCGCACGCTCAACTTCAACTTGCGCGCCGCGTAGGCCGAACGCTGGGCGACGCGCTGGGCGGCCGCCTGGGGCGTCGTCACGACGTACATCTCGATGCGCGGGAGCACCTCAGAGAGCGTCAGGGCGACGTCGCCGGTGCCCGGGGGCATGTCGATCAGCAAGAAGTCGGGTTCGTCCCACCAGGCCTCGGTGACCAGTTGCTCGACCGCCTTGTGCAGCATGGGCCCGCGCCAGATGACGGGCTGCTCGTCGGGGACGAAGTAGCCCATCGACACGCACCGCACGCCGTGGGCGAGGGTCGGGATGACGGTGTCGCCGAGCACGATCGGGTCATTGACGGCGCCCAGCATCTTGGGCAGCGAGAATCCGTAGACGTCGGCGTCGAGGACCCCGACGTCATATCCCGACCGCGCGAGGGCGATCGCCAGATTGACGGTCACCGAGGACTTGCCCACGCCGCCCTTGCCCGAGGAGATGCCGAGCACGCGGGTCTTGGAGAGCTTGTCGAGGAACCGGGGCCGGGGGTCGGCACCGTGCTCGTGCGGGCCAGGACCGAGGTCGCCCGCCATCTCGGCGCGCAAGAAGTTGCGCAGACCGAGCAACTCCTGCTCGTCCATGGCGCGGACGACGACCTGCGCTCCCGGGGCGGTGCGCTCAATGGCGGCCTCGAGCAGAGCAAGGTTTGGCCACCCCGTGACCGGCAGCACCAGCTCGACGCGGACGCCGTCGTCGTCGTCGACCGTGCCGAGGAAGCCCAACTCGTCGAGGGGACGGACCAACTGGGGCTCGACGATATGGCCAAGTTCGGTGCGCAGCAGGGGGTCGAGTGTCACGGTCTCCTTCCAGGGGGCCGTCTTGAGGTTACCGGCGCGCGATGTGGCCCCGGTCCTAGACTTTGCACGTGTCTACTGAGCAGAGCGAGAACGTACTCGATCCGGCCCTCTTCACCGCCACGGTGACGAGCCTGACGCACTCCTTTGGCGACAACACCCGTCGCAAGATCTACCTGTACCTGCGCGAGAACCCCGGCGCCACCGCGACCGTGCTGTCGGTGCACTGCCAGGTCCACGCCAACGTCGTCCGCCATCACCTCGAGCGCCTCACCGAGGCCGGTTACGTCACTTTTGACAACCTGCATAAGACCACCGTCGGGCGGCCGGCCAAGGGCTACCGGGTCGTCGACGCCGGTCTCGCAATGGACGGCTCGGTGCGCCGCGACGCCCTGCTGGTGGCGCTACTGGAGATGGCCCTGGAGCGGTTGGGGCCTGAGGCCTCCGAGGCCATGGCCCACGACGTGGGCGTCGAGTACGGACGGACCCTCGCCGAGGCGATCGGCCCGACCGACTCCTCACGCTCCGTGAAGACCGCGATGGTCTCCATTGCCGGTCTGCTGACGGCCCACGGCTTCGCCGCGCGCGCCGAGGAGCACGACTCGGTGCAATCGGTCGTCTCGGAGAACTGCCCCTTCGGCTCGGCGGCCCAGCACCACCCGGTGCTCTGCGCCGTCGATCGGGGCCTCATCGCCGGGATGCTCGACGGCCTCGGCGCCGAGCGGACCCTCGTGACGCTAACGTCGCGCGCCCGGGGCGACGACACCTGTCGGGCCACGGCTTAGGGCCTGAGGCCCAGCTGGCGCAGGAACGGCGTCGCGACCGCCATCTGGCCGACCGAGGGCCGGAGTGTCAAGAACACCTCGAACTCGCGCTTGGCGACCGCCTGGTTGCCCGGGGTCGAGGCGGCCACGATAGCGAGGTAGAGCCGGGCGGCGGCGTTGCGCGGAGCGAGCGCAATGGCCCGCTCCAGGTCCGCGATGCCCAGTTCGACGACCTTCGCTCGGTGCGCGGCGCTGCCGGCCGAGAAGTCCAGCCAGCCGCTCTGGGTCAGCGCCGCCACGTTGCCCGAGTCGAGGGCGAGGACCTGTCGGTAGGCGGCGAGGGCCGCCACGGGGTTGCCGTTGGCGACGTCGGCCTCGGCCTGGGAGAGCAGTTGGCTGACGTGCTGGCCGCGCCCGAGGTCCAGTCCCCCGGTCACTGAGTTGCCGGCCTGGCGGGGCGCGAGCGCGCCATAGAGGAGAGATGCGAGCGCCACGGCGAAGCAGGCCAGCGCGAGCACCAGCCACCGCGTCCGGCGCACCCGCGAACGAGGAGCGGCCGGCGCCGTTTCGACGAGTGCGGCCAGGTCGGCCCGGGCGCGCTCGAGGGCGAGTGCCTCTCTCTCCGAGATCACGGCGAACTGCTCGGCGGAAAGCTCGCCGGCGTCGAATTCCTCCCGCGCGTCGGCCCGCGAGGCCTCGCGCAGCGCGATCTCGTCGCGCCGGCGCTCCGCGTCGCTCACCGTCGCCGCCAGAGTCGGACCGCCGCTACGAGCATCGCCAGGGCCGCCAGCACCGGCACGAGCCAGAGCAGCGAGCCGAGGCCCGAAGTCGAGGGGCTGAGCAGAATCGACGTGCCGTAAACGGCCTCGAGCGACGTCAGAATCTGGCTGTCGGACGCGCCGGCGGCCACACGCTGGGCGATCTCGTGGCGCACGGCGACGGCCGACGTGGCGTTGCTCTGGGCGACCGAGACGTCCTCGCAGGCGGGGCACTTGACCAGGGTCTCTAAGTGAGCGACACGGCCCTGTTGACTGGGGCCGTTCGGCGCCGTGACGAGCACCACCGCGACGACGCAGACGAGCGCCGCGCACCAGAGCCGGAACGAGCGCAGCACGCTCAACTGGTCACCCTCGCCACGACGGCGGCGAGCTGTCGGGCCGTCGTCGCCCCCAGCAACGTCGCCGCGACCCGGCCGTGGCGGTCGATGACGAACGTGGTGGGCGGCGATAGCACCCCGAAGCGGTTGGCGATCACCCCAGCCGAGTCGACGACCGACGGGTAGAGCGAGCCGTAGTGGCGCGCGAAGGCGACCGCCGCCGAGAGGGGATCGTTGAAGACCACGCCGACGACATTGACGCCCGTGGCGCGGCTCTGCCAAGCGTACGTCGAGAGCTCCGGCGCTTCGGTGGCGCACGGGCCGCACCACGACGCCCAGAAGTTCACGACGACGACGTGGCCGAGGTCGCGTTTGAGGTCGAAGGTGCCGCCGCCGAGCGTCGCGCCGGCGACCTGCGGCGCGGGCTTGCCGAGCAGCGGGCTTGGCGCGTTGGTGGCGGCGGTGACCGGGCGGCGAGTGCCGAGGAACACCCCCAGGGCGACCACGACCGCGAGCACGATGAGCGAGACGACGCTCACGGTGCGCTTCACGGGGCGACCTCCTCGTGGTGGCGTCGGCGCAGGAAGGAGAGCGCCGAGCCCCCGCCGAGCAGGAGTCCCCCGATCCAGAGCCACGACAGCAGCGGCTCGACGGTGACGCCGAGGAGAACCGAGCCGGCCGGGAGATTGTTCTGGAGCTGTGCCCCCGAAGTCGCCCCGTTGCCGCCCATGGCGTCGAAGGTGACGTAGACGTCGCGCGAAAGGTCCGAGAGGATCGCCGGCGTGCCCACGGGCTGACCACTGCGCCCGTGGTAGGTCGTCACCGCCGGACGCAGCGCGTGGTGGTTCACGTCGACGCGCAGCACCAGGGCCGATTCGAGAGGGCCGCTGACGGTGGTGAAGCCGTGGAAGGTGATGTACTGGCCCGCGACGAACGTGCTCTGGCCCGTCGCGAGCGCCACTTGGCGTCGCGTCGCGTAGGACGTGGAGGTGACGATCGCGATCGCCATCACGACCACGCCCAGGTGCACCACCATCCCGCCGGCGCTCGGTCCGCGCAGGGCGTCGAACCACGGCCGACCGCGACGCCGCGACGCGACGACGGCGCCGCGTAGCGTGCGGATCGCTGATCCGGCCGCCACGGCGGCGAGGAAGTACGCGAGCAGGACGACCGGTCGACGCACGCCCGCCACGGCGAGCACGGCGATCGCGCTCAGCGCCACCCACGCGCTGACGCGCAGGCGTGACCACAGGACGGTCCGGTCGAGGGTGCGCCACCCGACGAGTGGCGCGAGGGCCATCAGCACGAGCAACAGGACGCTCACGGGCGCCGCGACCGCCGCAAAGTAGGGCGTCCCGACCGATACCTGGCCCCCGTTGACGGCCTCGTAGAGCAGGGGGAAGACCGTGCCGAGCAGCACCACCACCGCGAAGCCGACGAAGAGGACGTTGTTGGCCACGAAGAGTGCCTCGCGCGAGAGCGGATCGTCGACGCCGACCGGCGAGCGCAGCCGGTCGCCGCGCCACGCCAGCAGGCCGACCCCGAGGGCCACGTTGAGAAGGAAGAAGCCGATCAGGAGCGGCCCCAGTGTCGAGGAGGAGAACGCGTGGACGCTCTGCAGGACGCCCGATCGGGTGAAGAAGGTGCCGAGGATCGTCAGGGCGAACGTGGCGATGGCGAGGGACAGATTCCAGACTCTGAACAGCCCCCGGCGGTCCTGGACGATCACCGAGTGGACGTAGGCCGTCGCCGTCAGCCAGGGCAGCAGCGCGGCGTTCTCCACCGGGTCCCAGCCCCAAAAGCCGCCCCAGCCGAGGACCTGGTAGCTCCACCACGCGCCGAGCACGATGCCCACCGAGAGCACGCCCCAGGCGAGCACCGTCCAGCGACGCTGCTCGAGCGGCCAGCGGTCGTGGACTCGGCCGGTGACGAGCATCGCGACCGCGAAGGCGAAGGGCACAGTGAAGCCCACGAAGCCCGAGTAGAGCAGCGGCGGGTGCATCGCCACGAGGGGGTTGTCCTGCAAGAGCGCGTTCGGACCGGCCCCTTGTAACACGGCCGCGGGGTTGTGCAGGAACGGGTCGGCCGGACCGCACATCAGCGCGGTGAAGAAGGCGCTGACCCCGAAGAGCACCGCACCGGCCCACCCGACGACGGCGTCGTCGGCCACGCGGCGGTAGTAGCGCAGGACCAGGGCGATCAACGCGGCAAGCAGCAGCGCCCAGAGCAGCAGGCTTCCCTCGAGGGCCGACCACATGCCGGTGACGGAATAGAGCAGCGGCGTGAAGGTGGCGTTGTTCTCGGCCACGTAGGCCAATGAGAAGTCGTGCGTGATGAGCGCGTACTGCATCACCGCGACGGCTCCGACGATGCCCGTGAGCGAGAGCATCGCCCAGCGCAGGGCGTGTGCGGGCCGCGAAGTACGCAGCGCCCTCAGTTGGAGGGACAGTCCCCCGACGGAGCCGACGAGGGCCAGGTAGAGCGCGACCCGACCGAGCCAGGTGAGGGTCATCGCACGCTGCCGTTGGGCGCTTTCACCCGAGTCGGGTGCTGGGCGATGTACGACGAGGTGTGCTTGACCATGATCTGGGTGCCGAGGAACGTCGTGGAGTGCGCCGAGGCGAAGTGGCCGACCACGACGACCGGGATGCGCGCCTGGAACAGTTGGGGCGGCGTGCCACGCTCGACCACGTAGACCTCGTGGGTGCCCGATCCCGTCAGCCAGAACGACGCGCCGTGGGACGTGCGCGTGATCGTGTGGGGCTTGACGACGCCCTCGAGGCGCAGAACCTTAGAGCCGATGGTGGCGCGACTCGCGACCACCTGGTCGACGGTGTTGAAGTAGTTGAGCGAGTGGAGCAGTCCCTGGCTGATCAGCGCCAGCACCGCGAGAGCGAGCACCACCAGGACACCGAGCGTCCGGCGTCGGCTGCGGCCCGAGGCCCTGGGCGGGGCGACCGGCGTGAGGTCGAAGGCGGACTCAGGCACCGCGCCCCCGCCACCAGATCGACAGCGCGTAGAGCGCCAGCCCCCCGAAGGCGAAGGAGTACCCCGCGGCGACGTAGCCCATCAGCGCGCGCCCTCGGCCCGGCGACGGGTCAGCGCGCTCTCCAGCGTCTCGCCGACCGAGGCCTCGCGCTTCACCTCGAGCCGGTAGCGCGCGCGCACCAGCCACGCGTAGGCGAGGCTGAAGGCAATGAAGCTGAGCAAGAGTGTCCAGGCCATGAGTCCGTGAATCCTCAGGTGGCGGTCGGGGCTGAAGACGGTAGCCCCTTGGTGCAAAGTGCGCCACCACAGCACCGAGAAATGGATGATCGGCACATTGATCGCCGCGAGGACGGCGAAGACGGCGCTGCGTCGAGCGCGCAACTGCGCGTCGTCGTTGGCCCGGCGCAGCGCCAGGTACCCCACCGCGAGGACGCCCAGTATCGCCGTCGAGGTGAGGCGCGCGTCCCAGGCCCACCAGACCCCCCAGGTGGGCCGGCCCCAGATCGAGCCGGTGACCAAGGTGAGGACGATGAACACGAGGCTCACTTCCATGGCGCAGTGAGCGATGCGGTCAGTCGTCATCGACCTCGTGCGGCGCCACAGGTACAGGGCGCTCGCGATCGTCGCGGTGCCGAACGAGAGGTAGAGCCCCACCCAGGCGATCGCCGGGTGAACGTAGACGAGTCGGGCCAGGTCGCCCTGGACGCGGTCGGGCGGCGTGACCCCGAGGCCTAGCCAGAGCGTCGCGCCCAGCGCTACCAGCGTCCCGGGTCCTAGTAGTCGTTGGGCGAGCTGTTTCATCACGATTCCTGGAGAACACCGTAAAGGAGAATTCCGGCCGCCAGGTAGGCGACCAACGCACAGAGCGAGACGAGCCACCACTGCCACAGGGCCCCGCCGTACAGGGCGGCGCTGAACGAGCGCTCCCCGGCGATCAGGAGTGGGGCGAACGCCGGAAGGCACAGCACCGGCAGCAGCGTCGCGGGACCGGCTCCCCCGGACGTGAGGGCCCCGTAGAGCGTCCCCGCGGCCGCCAAGCCCGCAAGGACAACGACGATGCTCGGAAGGGCGAGAAACGTGCCCTGGAGCGCCGTGTGCAGCACGAGGACGCTCCCGGCCAACAGGACGGCCCCGGTCAGCCACAACTCGACACAGAGCGCCAGGGCCTTGCCGAGGAAGACCCCCGCGGGGTCGAGGCCGAGCGTCGCCACGGACGCGGCGGTGCCGGGCGTCGACTCGACGTACTGGCTGCGGTTGATCATGAGAAGCGCCACCAGCACCACGACGAGATAGAACAGCCCCGGCGCCGCGCTCGAGTGCCCGGCGCGCGACGGCCCGAGGGCGAGGCCGCAGAGCAGGAGGGCCATCACCCCGAAGGGCAATACCTGCCAGAGCAGTACTCGACTGCGCCGTTCGATGCGCAGATCCTTGCCGGCGACCAGTAGGGCCACGGCGATCACGATCGCTCCTCGACGATGCGCCCACCGGCCATCAGCAGCGTGCGAGGGCGCAGGGACGCGCTGCGCAGGGGGTCGTGGGCGCTCACGAGCACCGTCGCTCCGCGGGCGACGACCTCACCGAGCAGCTCGTCGAAGAAGTTGCGTCCCTCATCGTCGAGCGAGGCGTAGGGCTCGTCGAGCAGCCACAACTCAGCTCGGCGCAACAGCAGCCACGCGAGGCCCAGACGGCGGCGTTGGCCGGCCGAGAGCTGTTTGGTCGTGGTGTCGGCGCGCGACTCGAGCCCCATTCGTGCCAGTACGGCCGCCAGTTCCGAGATGGGGCGCCCGAGCGCCCGAGCGGCGAAGGTGAGGTTCTCGGACACCGTGAGTTCACCGTAGAAGGAGCCCTCGTGGCCGAGCCAGCCGACGCGCCGACACAGCAACCGACGATCGCCCCGGGCGAGGTCCACGCCCAGCACCGTCCCCTCGCCCGCCGAGAGCGCCACGAGGCCGCCGAGCAGCCGGAGCAAGCTGGTCTTGCCCGCGCCGTTTGCCCCCACGAGCACCGACAGCGTCGCGGGCGCCACCTCGAGATCGACGCCGCTCAGCAGGGGGAAGCCGTTCACCAGGACGACGGCGTCGCGCAACTCGGCGACGGGGGACGCAGCGACGCTCATCAAACAGCTACCGCGCCAGGGCGTTAAAGTCCGCGGCCACCATCATCTCGACCAGGCCGTAGAAGTCGACCTCGCACTTCCAGCCGAGGACGCTGTGGGCCTTGGAGGCGTCGCCCACCAGCAGATCCACCTCGGCGGGCCGGATGAACGCGGGGTCCACGACGACGTGGTCCTCATAGTCGAGGCCTACCGCCCTAAAGGCGACTTCGCAGAGCTCGCGCACCGAGTGAGTCTCTCCCGTGGCGACGACGAAGTCGTCGGGGGTGTCGCGCTGGAGCATCGCGTGCATGGCGCGGACATAATCTGCGGCGTATCCCCAGTCGCGCTGAGCGTCGAGGTTGCCGAGTCGCAGCTCGGTCGCGAGGCCGGCCTTGATGCGCGCCGCGCCGTGGGTGACCTTTCGCGTGACGAACTCGAGTCCCCGGCGTGGCGACTCGTGATTGAACAGGATGCCCGAGGAGGCGTGCAGGTTGTAGCTCTCGCGGTAGTTGACAGTGATCCAGTGGCCGTAGACCTTCGCGACGCCGTAGGGGCTGCGCGGGTAGAACGGCGTCTCCTCGTCCTGGGGGACCGTGCGCACCCGGCCGAACATCTCGGAGCTGCTGGCCTGGTAGAACCGGATCTCGGGGTCGACGATCCGGATGGCGTCGAGCATGCGCGTCACGCCGAGCGCGGTCACCTCTCCGGTCAGCACCGGCTGGGTCCACGACGTCTGCACGAAGCTCTGCGCGGCGAGGTTGTAGACCTCGCTCGGGCGACAGTCCCGCAGCACGTTGATGAGCGACACCTCGTCGACGAGGTCGCCCGAGACGAGCGTGAGACGGTCTTGGATGTGGCTGATCCGCTCGATCGTGAGCGTCGAGCTGCGCCGCACGAGCCCGATCACCTCGTAGCCCTCGCCGAGCAGGAGCTCGGCGAGGTAGGAGCCGTCCTGACCGGTGACGCCGGTTATCAGAGCTCGTTTGGCCACCCAATTTCCTCCAAGTCAAGGTACTGACTCGTGGCCACCACCGCGGGCAATCCTACTACCGGCCCCCGAATCCTCCCGGGGGCCGTAGCCTTCACCGATGGCCGAACTGGCGATGGTGAGCTTCCGCTTGGGCGGCACCGACGGCGTCTCCGTCGAGTCGGCCAAGTGGGCGCACGCCCTCGCCGCACTCGGCCACGGCGTCACGACGGTAGCGGGCGACGGCGTGGCCGACGTCCTCGTCGAGGGACTCGCCATCGAAGCGACGTCGGCCCCCTCGAGCGACGCACTGCGCGACGCGCTCGACCACGCCGATCTCGTCATAGTGGAGAACGTAGCTTCGCTGCCGCTCAACGTCCCGGCCCGCGATGCGCTCTACGAGGTCCTCGACGGGCGAAGCGCCGTCTTTCACCACCACGACCTCCCGTGGCAGCGTCCCCACCTCGCCCACCTCGGGGGACCGCGTCACCGTCCGGGTTGGCACCACGTCACGATCAACGATCTCTCGCGGCGCGAACTGGCCCAGCGCGGCGTTGAAGCCGTGACGATAATGAACACCTTCAACTGTGACCCGCCGCTCGGTGACCGCGACGCCACTCGACAAAGGCTCAACGTCGGCCCGGGGATTCTCGCGCTCTTCGCCTCACGCGCGATTCCGAGGAAGAACCTGGAAGGAGCGCTCGAGTTATGCGAGGGTCTCGACGCCGTGCTCTGGATCCTCGGTCCGGCCGAAGACGGCTACGGGGCAGAGCTCGACCGATTGGTGGGGCGCTCCACCGCCGAGGTTCGCCAGGGCCTGCCCGCCGGATGCAGCGTGCACGACGCCTACGCCGCCTGCGACCTCGTGGTGATGAGCTCGACCTGGGAGGGGTTCGGCAACCCCGTGCTCGAGTCGGTCACGCACCGGCGGCCCCTGGCGCTGCACCCCTACCCGGTGTCGCGCGAGATTGTCGCGCACGGATTCACGTTCTTCGGCCTCGACGACGTCGGCGCGATCGCCAAATTCGTGCGCCGTCCCCGCGAGGACGTGCTACTTCGCAATCTCGAGCTAGCGCGGCGGGACTTCAACCTGGCCTCGCTCCCTCGCCGGCTCGAGGCGCTCTTGCACTCGGTGGGCGCCGGGTAGCAAGGGGTAGCCTGAGACTTCATGGTGATCAACGACGACCGACCCCGACACGCCGAGCGGCGCGAGCAACTATTGCTCGTCGCGAGGACAGTCTTCGCCGAGCGGGGATTTCAGTCCTCGACGATGGACGACATCGCCCGGGAGGCCGGTTTCACCAAGCCGATCCTCTACCAGTACTTCGGGTCCAAGACCGACCTCTATCGCGAGATCGTCGCCCAGACTGCCGAGAAACTCCTCGAGAGCCTCGACCAGGCGGTCTCGAGGGTGGAGTCGCCCCGGGCGAAGATCGAGGTGGCCTTCCGCGTCTACTTCGACATGGTCGTCGGCGAAACCGACGCCTTCCGGATTCTCTTCATCCACCACCACGAGGGCGACACGTCGCGCGAGTTGCGCGAGCTCGAGCTCGGCCTCATCTCTTTCCTCGAGCCGTTGATCAACGTCCCCATCAGCGACGAGCACCGGCGCCAGCTCGCCGCGAGCGTCGTAGGCATCGCCGAGGGCGCCGCCATTGTCTGGCTCGAGCAGCAGGAGCTGAAGGGCTGGCCCGCACCGACGGAGGGCACCGCCGAGCGCCTCGCCGCTCGCAGCGCGACCCTGGCGTGGGGCGGGCTGCGCACCGTCCACCAGGATTAGTGGGAGCGCTCAATCAACGTCACGAAGGCCTCGGCCAACTCCCAGAGCATTCGCGCGCAGGCGTCGTAGACGGCCTGGTCCCCACCGGCCGGGTCGGTGACGTCGAAGGCTGGCGACGGCGCGAGGGCCGCGACGGCGGCCACCTGGGTCGCGAACGGCGCCTCGAGCGGCGCCTCGCGGACGAACTGGCGCAGCGAAACGGCCTTCGCCGCGCCGTCGGGGAACTGAGCGCGTACGAAGTTCACGTGGTCGGCTTCGCTCGCCAGCACGAGGTCGGCCCAGGCGACGTCGGCGGCGCAGAGCTGATGGCTCCGGTGGGCGTTGAAGTGGTGCCCGGTTAGCTCCGGAATCCTCAATAGGGCGTTGCGGGTCCGCCCGCTCATCGCCGATCCCTCCACGACGTGGGTCCCGGCGGTGCGAATACGCCAGTCCTCGCCATGGTTCTGCGCCAGCGTCGTGAGCATGTAGCCGAGCATGACCGAGCGCGCCACGTTGCCGGTGCACAGGGTGACGATGTTCAACGAATGTGCACGCCGGAGATCGCGCGCGAGATGATGAGGCGCTGAATCTCGCTCGTGCCCTCGAAGATGGTGTAGATCTTCGAGTCGCGGTGCCAGCGTTCAACGGGGTGATCGCGGATGTAGCCGTAGCCGCCCATGATCTGGATCGCCTCCTCGGTGACCTTGACCGCAGTCTCGCCGGCGTAGAGCTTGGACATCGAGCCCTCGCCGTTCAAGAAGGGCTTGCGCGCGGCCGCCATCCAGGCGGCGCGCCACACCAGGAGCCGCGCGGCGTCGATGTGAGTCTTCATATCGGCGAGCTTGAAGGCGATCGCCTGGTTTTCGATGATCGCGCGGCCGAACTGCTTGCGCTCGATAGCGTAGGCGAGCGAGTACTCGTAGGCGGCGCGCGCGATGCCGAGCGCCTGGGCGCCGACGGCCGGTCGGGAGGCCTCGAAGGTCGCCATGGCCGCCTGGCTAGAGGACTTCTTGCCCTCGCGCACGCGGGCGAGCTTCTCGTCAAGCTGGTCTTTGCCGCCGAGCAGACAGGCGCCCGGGACCCGGCAGTCTTCCAGAATTACCTCGGCCGTGTGGCTGGCTCGGATACCCATCTTCTTGAATTTCTGACCCATGCGGATGCCCTGGGTGCCTTCGGGCACGACGAACGAGGCCTGGCCCCGGCTTCCGAGCGTCGGGTCGACGGAAGCGACGATGACGTGCAGGTGGGCGATGCCGCCGTTCGAGATCCAGGTCTTGGTACCGTTGAGCACCCACTCGTCGGCCGCCTCGTCGTAGACCGCGCGGGTGCGCAGCGACGACACGTCGCTACCGGCGTCGGGCTCAGAGACCCCGAAGGCCGCCAGCTTGATGTCGTCGGGCGTGCCGAAGCACTGTGGTATCCACTCCATCTGCTGGGCCGGTGTGCCGTTGGACATGATCGCGGCGACGCCGAGCGTCGTGCCCATAAGAGCCATGCAGATCCCGGCGTCGCCCCAGGCCAACTCTTCGAGCGCGAGCATGATAGAGAGACCGGACTTGTCGCTCATGGCGTTGGCGAAGAAGTCGAGGCTGTAGAGGCCGATCCGGGCCGCTTCCTCGATGATTGGCCAGGGCGTCTCCTCGCGCTCGTCCCACTCGTGCGCCGCGGGCCGCATGACGTCGGCGGCGAATCCGTGGACCCAACTCTGAAGAGTCGTCTGGTCCTCGTTCAACTCCATCGTGAAATCAGACATGCCCGTCCTTGCCGTAGGTCCCGTTCGTTACCCGCGAGTAACCCTGCACAACTTTAGGGCAGATGAGGAAAGAACGACCGCCGCCCGAAGGCGGCGGTCTCACTGCTCGAGGGTGTGGCTAGTTCAAGACGACGCGCTTGGCCAGCGGTCCGCGGTCGCCCGGCTCGATGTCGAACTCCACGGTCTGACCTTCCACGAGGGTCTTGCGGCCCTCTCCTTGAATCTCCGAGTAGTGCACAAAGACGTCAGGCTGGCCCTCCACGGCGATGAAGCCCCAGCCTTTTTCGTCATTGAACCACTTGACGGTTCCTACAGCCACGGTGGGCCTCCTCGTATCTTTGGCACCGATTCTCGCCGGTCCCGGAGGGAACCACCACGGCAACCTCAACTGGTCACACTAGTTCGTCGTCGCTCCGTTGCCAAGTGATTCTGCCGCCCGACGCGGGCTCCTAGGGACGACGGATGAGCGTCCCGGCGGCCGAATCCTCGACCACCCATCCCAGCGCCACGAGCTCGTCGCGGAGCCGGTCGGCCTCCGTCCAGTCCCGCGCCGATCGGGCCGCGTCACGACGTGCGACCAGTTCGGCGCTCTGCGGGTCGTCCTCGTCGTCGCGGGCACGAAGCGCCAATCCCATTGCGCCGAAGAGCAGGTTGACGGCCCCGGCGATATCGCGGGCCGTCCCCTCGTCACCACGGTCGGCGGCCGAGTTGGCCGCCGCGACCGCCTCGAACAACTGGGCGACGGCCAGTGGCGTATCGAGGTCCTCGTCGAGGTTCTGGGTCACCCGCGCGCACAGGTCCCGGGCTTCGCCCGGCCACGGGTGGTGCGAGCCCACCTCGAGGCGCGCCCCGGCCAGGGGCGCCAACTCGAATCGGCGCGCGAAGCTGTCGAGTCGCGCGAGGGCCCGCTCGGCGTCGGCGATGGTCGAGGGGGTCACCTCGATTGGCGATCGGTAGTGCGAGCGCAGCACCAACAGGCGGTAGGCCCGCGCGTCGGTGCGCGCGAGCAGGTCGGTGAGCGACGTGAAGTTGCCCAGCGACTTGCTCATCTTCTCGCCGCCGACCGTCACCCATCCGTTGTGGGCCCAGTGGCGCGCGAACTCTCGGCCGGCCGCGACCGACTGGGCCCGCTCATTCTCGTGGTGGGGGAACTTCAGGTCGAGGCCGCCGCAGTGCAGGTCGAAGCCGTCACCGAGCAGCCCGAGCGACATCACCACGCACTCGGTGTGCCAGCCCGGGCGTCCGTCGCCGAAGGGGGCCGCCCAGGTGGGCTCGCCGGGCTTGGCGTTCTTCCACAGTGCGAAGTCGAGGGGCGAGCGCTTCTCCTCGTGGGCCTCGACCCGCGCGCCCGCGCGCAGGCTCTCGAGCGGCTGGCCGGCCAACAGGCCGTAATCGGCGACGCGCGAGACGTCGAAGTAGACGCCGTCGCTGGTGGCGTAGGCAACGTCGTCCGCGAGGAAGGATTCGATCAGCTCGACCATCCCGTCGACGAAGTCCGTCGCGTGGGGTGACTCGTCGGGGGCGCAGACGCCAATGGCCGACATCGCGTCCCACCAGCGGCCCTCGTACTCGGCGACCACCTCGGGGGTGGTACGGCCCTCCACCAGGGCGCGGGCGATGATCTTGTCGTCGATGTCGGTGATGTTTGATACGAAGCGCACGTCGAGCCCCCGGAAGGTGAACCAGCGCCGCGCCACGTCCCAGACGAGCGTGAAGCGGCCGTGGCCGAGGTGGGGCAGGTTGTCGACCGTCGGGCCGCAGACGTACATCGAGACACGACCGGCGTCGCGCAGCTCGAGGTCGCGCACCTCGCCGTGGACGGAGTCGAAGAGGCGAATCACTGTTCTAAACTACGCCAACCATGACAGACGCCCTCACCCCCTCACCCGGCGAGGTGCCCGACAAGCCCACCATCGACGGGCTCGAGGCGACCTGGCTGGCGCGATGGGACGAGTCCGCCACCTACCGATTCAACCGCGGCGCCACGCGCGAGACCATCTACTCGATCGACACCCCCCCGCCGACGGTGTCGGGGTCACTGCACATCGGCCACGTCTTCAGCTACACCCACCCCGACGTGGTCGCGCGGTTCTTTAGGATGCGCGGGCGCGACGTCTTCTACCCGATGGGCTGGGACGACAACGGCCTGCCGACCGAGCGCCGCGTCGAGAACTACTACGGGGTGCGCTGTGACCCCTCGCTGCCCTACGACCCTGCCTTCGAGCCACCCGACGGGCCCGGTGCGCAGAAGTTGTCCATCTCGCGCAAGAACTTCGTGGAACTGTGTCACTCCCTCACCGCCGCGGACGAGGAGGTCTTCAAGCGGCTGTGGCGCCACCTCGGCATCAGCATCGACTGGAGCCTCGAGTATTCGACCATCTCCCCACGGGCCCAGGCCGTCTCCCAGCGCGGCTTCCTCGAGATGCTCGAGCGCAACGAGGTCTACTCCGCCGAGGCGCCGACGCTCTGGGACGTCGACTTCCGCACGGCCGTCTCCCAGGCCGAGCTCGAGGACCGCGAGCGACCGGGCAACTATTACCGAGTCGCCTTCGAGCGGACCGAGCACCGCGGCGCCGTCGAGATTGAAACCACCCGTCCCGAGTTGATTCCGAGCTGCGTGGCGCTGGTCGCCCACCCCGAAGACGAGCGCTACCGAGCGCTCCTTGGCACGATGGTCGTCACGCCCCTCTTCGGCGCCGAAGTGCCGATCCTCGCCCACAAGCTCGCCGACCCCGAGAAGGGCACGGGCATCGCAATGATCTGCACCTTCGGTGACACGACCGACGTGACCTGGTGGCGCGAGCTAGCGCTACCGACCCGCGCCCTAATCGGCCGCGACGGACGCTTCCTCCCGGCACGCTTCGGCGACGACGACTGGCCGGTGCGCGACGCGGCGCTCGCCCACGACTTCTACGACCGTGAGGTTGAGGGCCGGACCGTCAACCAGGTCCGCGCCGCGATCGTCGACGCGCTGCGCGAGGCCGGTGCGATGATCGGCGAACCGCGCGCCATCACCCACGCGGTCAAGTTCTACGAGAAGGGCGAGCGGCCCCTCGAGATCGTGACGTCGCGCCAGTGGTTCGTCAAGACCCTCGAGCACCGCGACGAGCTCCTCGCGCGCGGCGACCAGCTCCGCTGGCACCCCGACTTCATGCGCCACCGCTACCGGAGCTGGGTCGAGGGCCTCAACCAGGACTGGAACATTTCGCGCCAGCGGTTCTTCGGCGTGCCGTTCCCCGCGTGGTACCCGACCGACGGCGCCGGGCAGCCGGATTTTGAACACCCGATCCTCCCCGAGGTCGCCGACCTGCCCGTCGACCCGTCGAGCGACGTGCCGAGCGGCTTCACCGAGGCCCAGCGCAACCGGCCCGACGGGTTCGTCGGCGACCCCGACGTGATGGACACCTGGGCGACGAGCTCACTAACGCCCCAGATCGCCGGGCAGTGGGGCACCGAGCTGTTCGAGCGCGTCTTCCCGATGGACCTGCGCCCCCAGGCCCACGAGATCATCCGCACCTGGCTCTTCTCGACGATCGTGCGCAGTCACTTCCAGCACGGCAGCCTGCCCTTCTCGAACGCGCTGATCTCGGGGTGGGTGCTCGACCCCGATCGCAAGAAGATGAGCAAGTCCTTCGGCAACGTCGTCACCCCGATGCCGCTGCTCGAGCTCCACGGCGCCGACGCGCTGCGCTACTGGGCGGCCAGCGGACGCCCGGGCGCCGACACGGCGATCGATGAGGCCCAGATGAAAATCGGGCGGCGCCTCGCGATCAAGATTCTAAACGCCTCGAAGTTCGTGCTCGGCCGCCTCGAGGGCGCCGAGATCCCCGGGCCCGAGGAGGTGTCCGAGCCGATTGACCGGGACCTGCTCGCGCTACTGGCTCAGCTGGTGACCGAGGCGACTGATAACTTCGAGGGCTACGACTACGCGAGGGCCCTCGAGCGAACCGAGACGTTCTTCTGGTCGTTCTGTGACAACTACGTCGAGCTGGTGAAGATCCGCGCCTACGGCGACGGGGACGACCCCGCCACCCGCTCGGCGCGGGCCACGCTCGCCATTTGCCTCTCGGTCCTCCAGCGTCTCTTTGCGCCGGTCCTGCCTTTCGTGACCGACGAGGTCTGGCACTGGTGGCACGACAGCTCGGTGCATTTAGCCCCGTGGCCGACGATCGACGAGCTGGCAACCCCCGACGTGGCCGAGCCCGGACCGGTCTACCGGCCCGTCTGCGAGGTCCTCGAGGCCATCCGTCGGGAGAAGAGCACGGCCAAGGTCTCCCAACGCGCCGGGGTGTCACTCGTGAGCGTCGCCGGGCCTGCGGAGTTCCTCGCCGCCGTGCGGGCCGGCGAGGTCGACCTACGCGCTGCCGGAGCGGTCACCCTTCTCACGACGAGCGAGGACGAAGCGGTCACCGTGACAGTGGTTCTCGACGAGGGATCGCCGAACTAGGCGAGCACCTCGCCGGTCGCGACGCTACGCACCACGACCTCGTCCTCGGTCACGACGTAAACGGCGAACTGGCTCCACACTCTCGCCACGTTGAGCGCGAAGTCGTCCCTCTGGTCCAGCAGGGCGAAGCCCTCCTCCTCGGGCCATTCACCCGACGGGTCCCGGCCGAGCGTGTGACGAAGCCGTACGCCGAGACGCTGCAGCTCACCCAACAGCTCGGCGCGACGCTCCGCGTTCTCCTCGGCTCCCAGACGCTGCGAGAAGGGGTTGTCCGAGGTCAGCACCGTGAAGGGGCCGAGCTCTCGCGCGGCCTCGCGCGCCCCGACCCACTCGCCGGAGGACACCTCCACCACCAGGTCGGTCGGGGGGACCTGGTAGCTGCGAATCAGCGCCGGGCTCATCTCCGGGCGCGGCGACGTCACGGCAGTGGCGAAGGCGACCGCCGCGCGAGTCGTCGCGGAGGTGCGCGGGCTCGCCGTGATATCGAAGGCGTGCTGGGTGAAGGGCAACTCTACGTAGTAGATCGGCGCGATCGCCACCTCGCGGAAGCGCGCCACGAAGGCGCGCGCCACATTCACGTCGACCAGCGTGTCATTCAGTCCGTGCACGACGAGGAATGGCGGAGCGCTCGGGTGAATCCGATCCAACGGAGACATCGCGCGATAGATCTCCTCGTTCTCTCGGAACGGCACCTGCACGATTCGGTTCTCGAGCAGGTGCAGCAGGCCCCGGCCGAAGCCGCGCCAGTGGAGGTCGTCGCCCGTCATCTCGAGGACCCCATAGAAGGGCATGGCGCCGCGAACCGACCAGTCGGCGACACCCTCTACGTCACTCGGGCGCCAGGTCGGTTCGCCCGACGTCAGTGCGAGCAGCGCCGCCAGGTGGCCGCCGGCCGACCCCCCCGACACGACTATCCGGTCGGGGTCTCCGCCGTAGGTGGCGACGTTCTTCTTGATCCACCCGAGCGCTCTCATCGAGTCCTCGATCTGGGCCGGCCACGGATAGCGCGGAGCGAGCCGGTAGTTGATCACGACCGCCACCCAGCCCCGCGCGACCAACTCGTGCAGCATCGGACGGCCCTGCTCGCGCTTGTCGCCGAAGGTCCACGAGCCGCCGTGAATGTAGAAGACGACTGGCGCATCGCTCGGCGTCGTGGGCGTACGCCAGACGTCGAGGCGGTGGCGCCGCTCGGGGCCGTACGGGACGTTGCGGACCAGCTGCATACTCCGCGGGTGGTAGGGGAACTGCAGGGCGGTGCGCCACCATGATCCGAAGACGTCGTCGCGGGGCCGGTGGATCTCGAGGGGACGCAGCGGAGCTCCGGCCAGGGCGCGCCGCACGATTCGGCGCGAGTAGAAGGCGATGGCGACGAGTACCAAGTTCTCCAAGAACACCACGGCGCCCAGCACGAAGACGAGCAGGCTGAGCCACTCGGTCTGGGGCCACCCCCACCACGAGAGCAGCCCCAAGAGCGCCAGCTCGACCACGATCCCCTGGGCCGGCAACTCGCCCGCGGCCCACCCGACGGGGTAGGCGACGACGGCCGAGAGTCCCCGACGCCCCGGGCGCAGCGCGGTCATCGCCGAGAGCGCGAGGAACGCGCTCGCGAGCGCCACGACGTAGGCCATCTGACCAGTCTTACGGTTTTCGGGCTCGACGTGACGGCTTTACCTAGGCTGCGGTCATGTCACCTCTGCCTCCAGTCCTTGAGCAGCTGCGCGGGGCCGTGGGCGTGTGGACGACGACTCTCGAGTCCGTCGCGGCCTCGAAGAGCGGCGACGTCGCCGCCGAGCTCGAGTCGCTCGGCTACGGCGCGCTGTGGATCCCCGAGGCCTGGGGCCGCGAGGCCTTCACGAGCGCCGCGCTGGCGCTCGCGGGCACCTCACGGATGGTCATCGCGACCAGCATCGCCAACATCTGGGCCCGCGACGCGGTCGCCGCCGCCAACGCGACGCGGACCCTCAACGCCGCCTACGACGACCGATTCCTGGTCGGCCTCGGCGTCAGCCACCGACCGCTCGTTGAGCGGCTACGCGGCCATCGGTACGAGTCGCCCCTGGCGGCGATGCGCGAGTACTTGGAGGCGATGGACCAGGCGCCGATGTTTGCGACGGAGGGCCAGCATCCCTACGCCCGGGTGATCGCCGCGCTCGGTCCCCGCATGCTCGAGCTCGGCGCCTCCCACTCCGACGGCGTCCTGCCCTACCTCGTGACCCCCGAGCACGTGGCGCGGGCCCGAGCAATCGTGGGCGACAAGTTTGTCGGCGTCGAGCAGGCCGTGGTACTCGGCCAGAGTCGCGAGGAGTACCTCCTGCGGGCCCACGCGCACCTCGAGATCTACACCGGCCTCGAGAACTACCGCAACAGCTGGCGACGGCTCGGCTTCACCGACGAGGACTTCGTGCGCGGCGGCTCCGAACGGCTCTGCGAGGCCTTGGTCGTGCACGGCGACGAGAGCGCGGTGATGGCGCGCGTCAACGAACACCGCGCGGCCGGAGCCGACCACGTCTGCCTGCAGGTCCTGGGCGACGCGGGCAACGTCGCGCCCTTCGAAGAGTGGCGCCGACTGGCTGCGGCGGTGACCTCGTGACCACGATCACCGTGAGCGCGGTCTACGACCCCGCGCCGACCGTCGTCTGGGCCGAGTTGCGCCACATCGAGCGCCACGCCGAGTGGATGCGCGACGCCGTGGCGATCACCTTCCTCACCGACCGCCACGAGGGCCTCGGAACGAGGTTCCGCTGCGACACCAAAGTTGGCCCGCTGCGCACGGCCGATCTGATGACCATCACCGAGTGGATCGAGAACTCGGTCATGGGCGTCTCGCACCACGGCCTCGTCACGGGCGAGGGCCGATTCACCCTCACCCCGGCGGGACTGGCCACCCAGGTCACCTGGAGTGAGAGGCTGCACTTCCCGTGGTGGCTGGGCGGCCCTCTGGGTGCCGAGGCGGCCAAGCCGGTGCTGCGAGCGATGTGGCGAAAGAACCTCGAGCAACTCGGCCAACGACTGGCCGACGGGAACAGCTAAAGAACTACTGCACGTCGCCCGGTCCGAAGAGGACGACGTCGGGCTCGCGTGGCCCGGCCGCACCGCGCAGCAGGCGCACCAACGTGGCCGTGATGAAGAGCCCCAGGAACTCCGTGACGGCAATGGGGAACCAGCCGATCGTGACCCAGAACGCGCCCACGAGCAGGCCCTTGAAGAGTCCGTCGTGGATCATCGAGGCGACGACCAGCGGGAACCATGCGACGAACCAGCTGACGAAAGGCGCCACGAAAGTGGCCGCGACACGGCGGTGCCAGCCGAGGTACGCCCCGAAGATTCCGGTCGCCCCCACGCCCAGCCACGTGGCCCCGGCGCGCGAACCGAGCCGCGCTTCGAGCATGAAGAGCACCGTGGCCATCACGAAGGACCACAACACCATCGGGGCGGTCACGTTGCCCCGGGTGCGGTCCCGAA
>JAYVZV010000123.1:0-26592 GCA_043782995.1 Acidimicrobiales bacterium
GACCGACCCGTCAGGATCGTCAGTCTCCTACGACAACTACGGTGGCGTGCCCAGCTGGAGCTACCAGGCCACGCCACCATCGGTCGTTTCGACTCCGCCATCCTCGGGGGCCCCCGGAATCGAGGCCGTCCCGGCCAATTCCATGCCCCGCCACGCCACCATCGAGGCCGACGTCAGTCGCCACCTAGGCCAACTCAACTATGGGTACCAGGTCACCGCGCCGCAGTTCTCAGAGTGGAGCGGCACCACGACCGGTCCGGACCAGGTGACCACCACGACGACCTGGGAGTCGGTCGACTACCGCGTCCTCGTGGACGGCACGCTGACCGACCAGAACGTGCAGTTCACCTTCGACTCGAACAGCCAGCTGGTCAGCGCTACGGGCCCGGCCTTTGACGTCAACGAGACGGTGAACTATCCGCTGCAGAGCGAGGTCGCCGGCGTCGCCGCCCTGAACGCGCAACAGCAGAGCTACTTCACCTCGAACGACCCGTTGGGCGTTCCGTCGGACAGCGGCGGCACCGTCGCTCCCCTTGGATCGGGATCGGGTTCCGGTTCGGGCTCAAGCTCGAGCTCGGGACCCGTTACCCCGGACACGACGAACCCGTCGAGCGGCTCCGCCGGATCGTCGACGGGCACGGCACAGTCCCCGGGAACTACTGACACCTCGGTGACGACCACGACTACCGGCCCGCCGATCGTCAACGTGACCCTCGACACGGTCACAGTGTCGCTGCAGGCGTACACGCTGACCGACGGCTCGGTGTGGCTGCTGCCGGTCTACAACTACGGCGGCGTCGTCACGCAGAGTGACACCAACTCGTACAACGGCACGTGGTCCACGATCGCCGTCGACTCGGCGTACGTCCAGGTCGCCACCGCGACGGGTCCGATCATCTACTAAGCCCCGTTCCCCCGGTTTATGCCCCGTCGCCGGGACCTTCGTTCGCGGGGCGGGTTCACCACCTTGGGGGGGGCGTTGTGGAACTTCGCCGCCGGGCCCGGAGAGCGGTGCGGCGGCCGGACCGGCGAGACGACGCCGGCGCGGAGATGACGACGGGTCCCCGACCACGGGGCCGGAGGTGCCGTCAGGTGATCGGCCAGACGGTACGCCACCGTCTCGTAGTTGACGCGCCAGCCCTGGAAGTCCGGCCAGGCCTCCTCGGCGCTGCGCTCCATCGGGAACCCGTAGGAGCGCAGTCTCTCGACGGCGCTCTCGAACTCTTCGTACTCGAGCTCGATCGGTCCCTCGGGGTTTGGGTCGAGGTCGATCGCCCAGCCCATCGAGGCACCGATCCGGTTGAAGAGGGTGAATCCCATCCTCAGGCACAGCCGGGCCTGGGAGGGCGCCGTCACCGGCGAGAGGGCCATCTGCATCGCCCCGGCGTCGAGCACCGCGAGCAGCCCGATCATCCACGAGAGCCACGGTTCGGGCGAGCGGAACAGCAGCAACACCGGGTAGGTCGTATGGCTCTCCGTGACCTCGGAGGCCCACTCCTCCCAGCTCGCGTAGAGGTCGGGCAACGTGTCGGTGATCCCCACGAGCTGGTGGCGCGCGAGCAGCTCGGGACCCCACGCCGGCGAGCCGGCGCGGCTCTCGAGCATCGTCACGAGCCCCTCTCGACGGCTGAACGAGCTGTAGAGCGACGGCAGATAGGCGATCTGGAGCGCCACGATCACGACCCACGTGGCCCCGGCGGCGATGTCGATGCCGGTGTTGGCGCGACCGCCAACGTGGATGGTGCCCACGGTGAACAGGGCGGTCAGCGCCTGGGTCAGCGCGTCGCCGAACGAGTGCGCCGTCGAGGTCAGCATCAGCGCGAATCCGATCACGAGGCTCGACGCCCAGAAGAGCAGCTGCGCCAAGAGGGCGACCGGCGCCGTCGGAGCAAGGATTGCGTCCTTGCCCTCGTAAGTCCGGGCGAGCCGCGAGAGGGCGACGAAGGCGAGGCGCACGACCCGGTTGACCACGAGTGACAGTCGCTCGAGCCCCGTCGGGCGACGGGGCAGCACCAAGATGAACAGGACACTGACGACCGTGACCAGGACCATCGCGAGGCCCCCGACGAAGGCCAGTGCGTTCATGGCTGCCCGACCGGACGGGGGGACCATTGACGCGACGGTCCCCCGTCACGGCTACTTCTCGTCGCGAATCGCATCCCACATTTGACACCACATTGACGCTCAATGCGAGCGGGGCGCGTTGATCGTCGCGTCGACGTCACGGCGATACGAGACAAGCTCGTCGCTCGCTCGTCGCCATTCTCAGGTGAAGGGCGATTGCCGCGCTGGTCAGCGCCGCGTAGAAGCACCACAGTGACGTGAAGCCGTCGGCGGCCAGACGTGCGAGGACGACGACTGCGACAAGGTTCACCACGCCGAACCACACAACGTTGCGGATCCCCGAGGCGAGTAGCGAACCGCAGGTGGCCCCGATGTAAAGCCCGATGACCACCATCCCGTGCTGGAGGCCAATGGAGTACGCCAGGTGGTACGAGCCCAGCCGGACGGAAGGGTGCCCGCGCAACATGGTCTCGAGCAGGATCGAGGAGGCCACCACCCCGAGCGCGAGGAACGGGGCGAGGGACCAGCGTCGGCGCGGCGCCACGAGCGCCATGACCGTCGTGGGCACCAGAACCGGCAGCACCACGAGTGCGAAGAGCAGGTAGACCCACATCGCGAACGTGCCGACCCCCGCCGGCACGTGTCCCTGGAGGCGCCACCACACGAACGTCTCGTCAATCTGGTGGAGTCCGAAGAGGACCGGCAGTGTCGCCACGAGCCGGTACTCGGCCCGCCCTCGCAGGTGCAGGCAGGCGTCGACCCCGATCGCCGTGACGACGAGGCCCCCTACGAGGTCCCCCGCCGGCGAGAAGCACATCAGGTCTCCGATTCGTGGCGGTGCCGGACCCGCACCGAGACGGCGGCGTTGGATGACATGGGGCACCCTAACCTGACGGCGGTCTCCACATCGCCCGGCCCGCCTCGCTTCATTCGCCGCTCACGCAACCGAGGCGAGGTGGCCGCGGACCTAGCGCTGCTCGATGAGGTCCATGTAGTCGTCGTCCCACAGGTCGAAGAACTCCTCGGGCAGCAAGACAGCGTGAGTCGGCTCGAGCGACTCGACAAACCCCCGCTCGTGGCTCACCGCCACAATGGTGCCATTCCACTGACGCATCATTTCGCCCAGTGCCAGCACGCTCGCCGGGTCGAGATTGTTAGTCGGCTCGTCGAGCAGCAGCAGGTTCGCCTCCGAGGAGGCGAGGATCGCGAGGGCCAGCTTCGCGCGCTCGCCGCCCGAAAGGGTGGCGGGCATCTGGTGGGCGGCCGAACCCTTCAGGCCGAAGGCGCCGAGGAGGGACCGGCGCTGGACCTCGGTCACGACGGTGGCGTTTTCCAGGTTGCCGAGCACGGTCTTGTCGAAGTCGAGCTGCTCGTTCTCCTGGGCGAAGTAGCCGACCTTGACGTTGGCGCCGAACTTCACCACGCCCGTCTGGGCCTTCTGGGTGCCGGCCAGGCAGCGCAGCATCGACGACTTGCCGGCGCCGTTCTTGCCCACGATGATGATCCGGTCGCCGCGACGGGTGATGAAGTTGACGTCCTTCAAGACCTCGAGGGAGCCGTATCGCACGGCGACGTGCTCGACGGTCATCGGGACGTCGCCGCTGCGCGGCGGCGCGGGCAACTTGAAGGTGACCTTCCTCTCCTTCTTGGTGACCTCGACTCGGTTGTCCTGGAGCTTCACGACCTTACGATCGAGGACCTTGGCGAGGCGGGCGCGCTTCTCCGTCTGGCCGCGCATTGAGTCGGCGAGCTTGGAGAGCCGGTCGATCTGCTCGTCCTGGTGGGACGCGAGCTTCTCCTCGCTGAGGCGCCGTTCGTTCTCGAGTTGGAGGAACTTGGAGTAGTTGCCCTTGTACTCGCGCAGCTGGCCCTCGCGCAGCGCCAGCACCCGGTCGATGGACTTGTCGAGCAGGGGCAGATCGTGGCTGATGACGAGCACCGTGCCGCGAAAGCGTTCGAGCTCGTCGAAGAGCCAACGCTTGGCCGCCTTGTCCAAATGATTGGTGGGCTCGTCGAGCACCATGGTGTCGGGCTGCTCGTACAGAACGCGCATGAGGTCGACGCGGCGACGCTGGCCGCCCGAGAGCGTGTCGAGATCCTCGAGCAGGAGGTCCTCCTCCAGGCCGAGACCGGCCGCGAGGCGCGAAACCTCGGACTCGGCCTCGTAGCCGCCTCGCTCGCGGAACTGCTCCTCGAGCTCGGTGAAGCGCTCGATTGTCGCCTCGATGGGGTCGGCCGCGAGCTCGTGGCGCGCGTGCTGCATGTCGGCGTCGAGTTGGTCGAGACCCCTCGCCGACAGGACGTGGCTGAGGCCGATCGGCTCGACGCCGAGTCCCCCCGCCACCGGCTCCTGGGGCAGGTGGCTCAGCGTGCCCTGGTGCTGCACCGTGCCCGTGATACGCAGGTGCTCGGGGTGCTCGCCGAGCAGGACTGACAGCAGGGTCGACTTGCCGGCGCCGTTGCGCCCCACGAGACCGACCTTCTCGCTGTTGCCAACGGTGAACGACACGGGGTCGAGGATGCGTCGCGCCGCAATCTCGATGCCCAAATCACGAACTATGAGCATTTAGCGCCCCGGCAGCTCGGCGCCCACAGTGTGTGCCGGGCGCGACGTTGCGGCCACGGAGAAGGCCGTGAGGCCGTCGTGCTCGCGCGGACCACGTTGACGGGGCGCCCCCACGGTCACCTTGACGCCCTGGTACCGGCGCGACGGCGTGGCGGCGAAGTCCGGGGTCATGGCTCCAATGATACGGCGCGAAGGTTGGCGCACGACCGAGGTGGTCGAGCGGAAAGTCTTCGACGCCGGATTGGCTCGCCCCTCGAAGGTGGGCCGAAGTCCGTCGGCGTCCCCTGCGCGCGGACTTGGGGGCGGCCCAGCCATTGACCGTCGACGGGTGGAGCGACGTTTGCTCCTACTGCTTGCCTGGCTCGCGCCAGTGGTCTGGAGCGACCTAGTCCTCGGGCTCGGCGGGCACGAGGGCCGCCGTCGCGACCGAGTGCCCCTCGTCGAGGTTCATCACTCGCACGCCCGTGGCGTCGCGTCCTTGCGAGGAGACTTCACGCACCGGGGTGCGGATGAGGACCCCGCCCGTCGAGGCGAGCATCACCTCGTCGTCGAGTCGGACCATGAACGCAGCGACTAAGAAGCCCCGTGCCGCGCTCAGCTTGATCGCCCGCACGCCCTGCCCGCCACGGCCCTGACGGTTGAACCGGTCGGTCTTCACCCGCTTACCGAAGCCGGTGTCGGTGACGAGTAACAGGTCGGCGTCGTCGCGCACGACATCCAGCGCGATCGCCTTGTCGTCGCCCTTCACCCTGATGCCGCGAACGCCCATCGAGTCGCGGCCCACCTCACGCACCTCGCCCTCGTTGAATCGGATCGCCACGCCCCGGTAGGTCACCACCATGAGGTCGTCGTGGCCCGCGGTCGCCACGACACGCACGACCTCGTCGCCCGCGCGCAGGTTGATCGCGATCCAGCCCTCTCGTCGCGACTTGTCGTACTCGCTGAAAGCCGTCTTCTTCACTGTGCCGTTGGCCGTCGCGAAGACGAGGAACTTGTCCTTGGGGAAGTCGGGCGTGGCGACGATGGCCTGGACCGACTCGTTGGGGAGCATGTTCAGAAGGTTGACGATCGCCGTGCCCTTGGCCGTGCGCTCCTTCATCGGGATCTCGTGGCCGCGGAGCCGAAAAACCCGGCCCCGGTTGGAGAAGAGCAGCAGGTGGGCGTGGGTGGTCGTGTGCAGGATCTGGGACACGAAGTCCTCATCACGCAGCTTCGCGCCTTGGACGCCCCGTCCCCCGCGGCCCTGGACCCGGAAGGCGTCGGCCGCCACCGACTTCACGTAGCCGGCCTGGGTCATCGTGATAACGATGTCCTCGTCGTTGATGAGGTCCTCCATGCCGAGCTCGCCCGGGTCGTTGACGATCTGGGTCACGCGGTCGTTGGCGTACTTGTCGCGGATGACCGTGAGCTCGCCGGCGATGACGCCCCGGAGCTTCGCGTCGCTCGCCAGGATCGATCGCAGCTCGGCGATCGTCTCGCCGAGCTTGCGCATCTCGTCCTCGAGCTCACTGCGCCCCAGTCGGGTGAGGCGCCCGAGCGTCATGTCGAGGATGTGGTTGGCCTGCTCCTCGGAGAAGTCGAAGGGCGCGCTCATCAGCGCCGCGCGCGCCGCCGGTCGGTCGTCGGAGCCGCGGATCGTCGCAATGACTTCGTCCAGCATGTCAATGGCCTTTAAGAGGCCCTCGACGATATGGGCGCGAGCCTCGGCCTTGCGCAGGCGGAACTGGGTTCGCCGAGTCACCACTTCGACCTGGTGCGCGATGTAGTGCGTCAGGGCCTGGGCCAGCGTCAGGGTGCGCGGCACGCCGTCCACGAGGGCGAGCATGTTCACCGCGAAAGTCGTCTGGAGCGACGTGTTCTTGTAGAGCTTGTTCAAGACCACGTTGGCGTTGGCGTCACGCTTCAGCTTCACCACGAGTCGGGCCTTGCGCCCGGCGGAGTCGTTCTGCACTGCCGAGATGCCGTCGAGGTCGCCGTTCTTCACGAGGTCGTAGATCTTCTCCTCGATGGACTCGACCGAAACCTCGTAGGGGAACTCCGTGATGACGATCCTCACGTCCTTCGCGGTCTCCTCGATTTCGGCGACGGCGCGCATCTTCACCGATCCCCGTCCCGTGCGGTAGGCGTCGAGGATCCCCTGGCGACCCAGGATCTGCGCCCCCGTGGGGAAGTCCGGTCCCTTTACGTGAGCCATGAGGTCGTCCGACGTGGCCTCGGGGCTCGCGAGCAGGTGGAGGGTCGCGTTGATGACTTCACCGAGATTGTGGGGCGGGATCTTCGTCGCCATGCCGACCGCAATCCCCTGGGAGCCGTTGACCAGGAGGTTCGGGAACCGCGCAGGTAGCACCGAGGGCTGCTGGGTCGAGTTGTCGTAGTTGGGCTCGAAGTCAACCGTCTCCTCGTCGATCGAGTCAAGGAGCTCGAGCGCGAGCGGCGCGAGGCGGCACTCGGTGTAGCGCATCGCCGCGGCGCCCTCGTCCGGGCCCGTCCCGCCGAAGTTGCCGTGGCCGGCAATCAGAGGATGGCGCATCGCGAAGTCCTGGACCATCCGGACCAGGGCGTCGTAGATGGCGCTGTCGCCGTGGGGGTGGTACGTGCCCATGACATCACCAACGACCTTGGCACACTTGGTGTGCGGTCGGTCCGGACGAAGTCCCTGGTCGAACATCGAATAGAGGATGCGTCGATGCACGGGCTTCAGGCCATCGCGCGCGTCGGGCAACGCGCGCTGCACGATGACGGACATGGAGTACTCGAGGAAAGAGCGCTCCATCTCAAGGTTGATCTCGATGGGCTCTATATAGCCCAGGACGACCTCGTCGGCCGGCGGGGTCGCGCCGTCCGTACTGCCAGTTTTGCGGGCCATGTTCCTCCGTCCCTAGATGTCTAGGAAGCGAACGTCTTTCGCGTTGGTTTGGATGAAGTGACGGCGCTGGGGCACGTCGTCGCCCATCAGGATGGAGCAGACCTCGTCGGCGAGGGCCGCCTGCTCGACGGTGATCTGCAGGAGGGCCCGCTTCGTCGGGTCCATAGTCGTGTCGCGCAACTCGTCGAAGTCCATCTCGCCCAGGCCCTTCAGGCGCTGGAAGTCGTTCTTGTGGTCGGGGTGCTCCGCGAGGAACTTGGCCTTGGCCGCGTCGTCGCGCAAATAGGCCTTCTCCTTGCCGACGAGCGTCGAGTACAGGGGCGGCTGGGCGACGTAGACGTGACCGTTGTTGACCATGTCGGTCATCTGACGGAAGAAGAAGGTGAGCAGCAACGTTCGGATGTGGCTGCCGTCGACGTCGGCGTCGGCGAGCAGGATGATCTTGTCGTAGCGAATCTTGGAGACGTCGAAGTCTGCTTCCACACCGGCGCCAATCGCCGAGATGAGCGCCTGGATCTCGGTGTTGCGAAGGATCTTGTCCGAGCGGGCCTTCTCGACGTTGAGGATTTTGCCGCGGATCGGCAGGATCGCCTGGTTGCGGGGGTTACGAGCGTCCTTCGCCGATCCCCCGGCGGAGTTCCCCTCCACGATGAACAACTCGCACTCGCGCGGCTCGTTCGAGGAGCAGTCGACTAGCTTGCCGGGCAGTCCGGCGCCGTCGAGGGCGCTCTTTCGTCGGGTGAGGGCGCGGGCCTGTTGGGCCGCCATCCGCGCTCTCGACGCTTGGACCGCCTTGGCCACGATCTGACCACCCTCCTTGGGGTTCTCCTCGAGCCAGTCCGCCAGCTTCTCGTTGGTCGCGCGCTCGACGAGCGAGCGAATCGACACGTTGCCGAGCTTGCCCTTGGTCTGGCCCTCGAACTGAGGCTCGGCGAGGCGCACCGCAATGATTGCGGTGAGGCCCTCGCGCACGTCGTCGCCCTGAAGATTCTCGTCCTTCTCCTTCAGGAGGTTGCGCTTGCGCGCGTAGCGGTTCACGACGTTGGTGATTGCCTTGCGGAACCCCTCTTCGTGCATGCCCCCCTCGATTGTCGAGATGCCGTTCGCGAACGAGTGAATGCTCTCGTAGTAGCCGGTGTTCCATTGGAACGCGACCTCGACCTCCTGGCCATCCTCGGACTGGTCGTAGAAACCCACCTTGCGAAAGAGCGACTCCTTCGCATTGTTCAGGTGACGTACGTAGTCGACGATCCCGCCGCTGTACTTGTAGGTCTCCTTCGCCTCACGACCGGGTCGCTCGTCGACGAAGCGGATCTCGAGCCCCCGGTTCAAGAAGGCCATGATCTGCAGGCGCTCGAGAACGGTCTGCGCGCGAAAGTCGACGTCCTCGAAGATCGTCGGGTCGGGCACGAACGTGACCGTCGTGCCGGTGCGACCCCGGGGCGCCGCGCCGGTGACCTTCAGTTTGCCCTGGGGCTTCCCGCCGTTTTTAAAGACGAGCTGGTGGTGCTCGCCGTTGCGGTCGACTTCCAGTACCAGCTCCTTGGACAGCGCATTGACCACCGAGACGCCCACGCCGTGCAGCCCGCCCGAGACCTTGTAGCCCTCGCCGCCGAACTTCCCGCCGGCGTGCAGCACGGTGAGCACGATCTCGGCGGCCGATTTGCCCGGGTACTGGGGATGTTCCTCGACGGGTATGCCGCGGCCGTCGTCGACGACGCGACAACTTCCGTTGGGCAAGATCGTCACGTCGATATGAGTGCAGTAGCCGGCCATCGCCTCGTCGACGGCGTTATCGACGACCTCCCACACCAGGTGGTGGAGTCCCGACGGACCCGTGGAACCGATGTACATGCCCGGCCGAACCCGGACTGGCTCGAGACCTTCGAGAACGGTGATGTCGCTCGCCCCGTAGTGAGCGGACCCCTTTTTCCTCTCGGCCACGAAGGATTCCTTTCGATTCTAGAAGTCGGCGCTTGCGCGCGGCCGAACACAATTTTTCGACGGTTCCATCCTACCCGATTAGGGATGACAAACCGACGCCCAACGGTCGTATTCGACCGTTAATTAGTCGACTTTTCAGGGCTTCGCGAGCACCGTTCGCAGTGACGTGGGGGCGCGCTCCCCGAGTGGTGCGAGACCCTCGAGGATTGACGCGGCGTCGGCCTGCACGCGCTGCGCGAACGCCCCCGAAGGAACGCTGACGAGCAGCACGCCGTTCTTCACAAACTCCGGACGACAGTGCTCGGCGAGCACCGGTTCGACGACGCCCGGCCACAGGTTGCGAACCTCGTCGATGAGGCGGAGATCGACCTTTCGCAGACGACCGGCGAGCGTGTCGAGAAGCTCTCCGAGACTCTTGGGTTGCTCGTCGTGCCGGCTCACGCCATCACCCCGGTGAGGTCGATCACCGCCGCCGGGCTCATACCCGACGGCAGTGGCGACGCCGTCGTCACCAGTGTTTGCCCTGATGGAAGCATGTGCAACAGTCGATCACTTCGTTGGGGATCGAGCTCGCTGAACACGTCGTCCAGCAACAAGAGCGGTTCCACGCCTCGACGTCGGCGGACCAGTTCGTGACCGGCCAGCCTCAACGCCAGCGCGAGCGTTCGTTGCTCTCCCTGCGACGCCTGACGGCGCGTGTCGCGGCCGTCAAGCGACAGCGCGACGTCGTCACGCTGAGGACCGATCGTCGTGTGGCCACGGAATCGGTCGTCGTCGAAGCACTCGCGCAGCGCGTCGACGAGCTCACCGCTCCAGGACTCCTCGTAGGAGACCGTCACGGGGTCGTCGTCCTGGGCGAGCTCGGAGTAGAAGTCCGCGACCATCGGAGCGAGCTCGACAATCAACGCTCGGCGGTGTGCGACGAGCTGGCCGCTGACGGCGCAGAAATCGTTCGTCCACACCTCGAGCTCGCTCTGTTGAACACTGCTCGGACGCTCCCCCGCCAGCGCCCGTAAGAGGGCGTTGCGTTGGCTAAGAATCCGGTTGAATCGCTCGATGACGTCGCCCGTCGTGAGGTCGGCGTCCGTGAGAAGATTAGTCAGGTAGATTCGCCGATTCTCCGGCCCCTGCCGCACGATGTCGACCCCCTCGGGCGTGAAGACGGTCAGGGGAAGCGCCTCGGAGAGGTCGGCCCGCGACTTGGGGCGCTGTCCGTTCACCAGCATCCGCTTGGTGGTGTTGCGTGTCCCGCGAGTGAGCGTCAAGTCAACCTGGACGCGCCGCTCGCGTTGAAACAGCACTCCGTGAACCTCGGCGATCGGCTGCGCGGTGCGGATCATGTCGCTCGCCACACTGGTACGGAACGACGACGCCGTAGCGAGCGCGTAGACGGCTTCTAGCACCGAGGTCTTGCCGGTCCCGTTGGGTGAGAGCAGGACCGTGATGGCGTCACGGTCTGGCTCGAAGGCGAGTTCCTCGAACAGACGGAAGTTCCTCAGCCGAAGCTCGTGGAGACCCACGGCACCAGTCCGGACTACTGGACGCGAACGGGCATGAGCAGGTAACGGAACCGCACGTCCTCGACGCCGTGCACCATCGCCGGTCGCACCGAGTCCGACATCTCGAGCACGACCTCGTCACCGGGCACGGCCTCGATGCCGTCGATCAGGAAGCTGGGGTTGAACGCAATGGTGATCTCCTCACCGTTGTAGTCCGCGTCGACGTTGTCCTCCACGTCACCCGCGTCGTGGCTCTGGGTGCGGATCTCGACTGAGCGTTCCTTCATCGTGAGCCGGACCGACGAAGTGGAGTCCTTGGCGAGGAGCTTGGCTCTCTTGAGCGAAGTCAACAGGGTGTCCTTCGCGACCCTCAGCTGGTTGGGATAGCTCGCGGGGATCAACTGGAGCACCGAGGGGTAGTTCCCGTCGATCAGCCGTGACGCAACGCTGGTGCTGCCGACGACGAAGCAGATCTCGGCGTCAGTGAGCGTCACGCCGATGGTGGCCCCGCTCTCGAGGGACGCCGCCGCGCGCTGAAGTTCCTGGAGTGCTCGGGCCGGCACCAGGAGGTCGTGACTCCCCCCAATACCCTGGACCTCAGGCACGTCACGCACCGCCAACCGGTAAGAGTCCGTCGCGATAAGTCGCAGCGTCTCATTGTCGGTGGTGAAGAGCACGCCGGTTAGCAGAGGACGAGCGTCGTCGCTCGCCGCGGCCCGAACGACCTGGTTAAGACCCTGGATCAGATCGCCGGCGGCAAGGGAGGTGAGTTGACCAGTGACGGGAGGCAACTTTGGATAGTCGACCACCGAGAACGTACGTAGTGAGAATTTGGCACGACCTAGCGATACCTCAACCGTCTCGTCGTTGCTCGAGATCGTGACCGCTCCGGCCTCGAGCGACCGTACGGCATCAACAATCAGACGCGCCGGAACGACCGACGAGCCGTCCTCCAGACCAACCACGTCGACGGTGGTGCGTACGGTGATGTCAAGGTCGGTGCCCGTGACGACGAGTTGGTCACCGGTCAACGTCAGCAGAACGCCAGACGTGGCCCCGATGAGCCGAGTGGCCACTACGCGGCTCGCTGCACTGAGTGCCTCGACGAGGATGTCGCGCTCTGACTTGAACTTCATGAGACTGCCTTTCTTCGATACTGAGGTTACGGTCTGTTTTTAGATGTAGAGAGGTCTTAGTAGTAGTAGGCCTGTGGATTTGTGGATTACTCTATGTTTATCCTGGTCAGAACCTTCTTCTCTAACGTCGAACTCCACACACCCCTGTCGCTAACTCTTTCAACTCTCGTGACTCAACCCTGAAGTCATGTGTGCGACGACTTAGTCGACGACGAGATATCAACAGGGGCGCCCCAAGGTTGCGCACAAACTACTCCCGGTTCTCCCCCTGCAGCCGACGCTTGAGCTGGTTGACCTGGGCGAGAATCTCGGGGTTGGAGGTGATCTGCTCCTTGATCTTCTCGACGCCACTAATCACGGTCGTGTGGTTACGACCGTCGAAGATGCGCGCAATCATCGGGTACGAGTAGTTGTTGAGCAGGTCACGGATCAAGTACATCGCGATGTGGCGCGCGTGCACGAGAGGTCGCAGGCGCTTAGAGCCCCGAACGTCCTCGACGGACAGGCCGTAGAAGTCTGCGACGACCGTGAGAATTGTCTCGGGCTTCAAGATCACCTGCTCCTGGCCCAGGTTGGTGAGGTGAGTCTTAGCCAGTTCGAGTGAGATGGGTTCCTGGCGCAAGTTGGCGAAGGCCCGCAGCATCGTGATCGACCCCTCGAGTTCACGGATGTTGTCGCGCACCCGCTGGGCGATCCACTCAGCGACGTCATTGGGCAACTCGATGCCCTCGCGTTCTGCCTTGGAACGGAGGATGGCGATTCGGGTCTCCAGGTCGGGCTGGTCGATTTCGGTGACGAGGCCTTGAAGCAGACGGCTGCGAAATCGCTCCTGGAGGCCCGCAAGGTCGCGGGGCGACCGGTCCGAGGTCAGCACAATCTGCTTGCCCTCCCCGTGCAGCGCGTTGTACGTGTGGAAGATCTCCTCGTGAAACGTCTCACCACGGGTCTCCATGAACTGGATGTCGTCGATTAGCAGCACGTCGTTCTCGCGGTAGCGCTCGTGCAACGCTAATTGCGTGCGCGTCTGGATAGCGCGGATGAAGTCGTTGAGAAACGTCTCGGTCGATACGTAGAGCACCTTGCGGCCCGGGTAGTTCTCCTGGACATAGTTGCCGATCGCGTGGAGAAGGTGGGTCTTGCCCAGACCCGAGTTACCGTAAATCATCAGAGGATTGTACGCACGACCAGGGGTTTCTGCAACGGATTGCGCCGCGGCGAAGGCGAGTCGGTTCGAGGATCCCGGCACGAATGAGTCGAACGTCATTCGCGGGTCTAGTCGCGCGGGACGGTCTACGCTCGGCACGAACGAAGCGGGCGTTGGCACCGCGACCTCCTCGGCCGGTGACGCCATCGGCTCACTGCTCTTGGACGGGTCGCTCAGAGTGAGCGATACCTGCACCTCGGGACCGACGAGCAGCTGTGCCTGCTCGGTGATAAAGGGAAGGTATCGCTGTTGCACGCGTTGCAATTGGATCTGGTTCGGGGCGCTGATCACGATCTGGTTGTCGTGGTAATCCACAAGGCGAAGTGTGTTAAGTCCAGCGGACCATACCGCATCGGAAGCGTTGCCACGTAAGGATTCTCGCAGGGCAGACCAGATCTCCTCACCAGCTTGCACGGTCTTCCTCCACAGATCAAACTACAGTTTATCCACAGGCCAATCGTTGGGCCAAATCGCCGTTTAGTCCGTGGGGAGAGTCACCATACACCCATTTGGGATGGCCTGCTGAGGGAGCAAGTCACGTCGGTTAAGATTGCACTCAGTAGCGCGCCAGCGACCCCCAGGGGGTACCGCGAAGCGCATCGAAACAGTTTGAGAAGAGGATTTGTGAAGCGTACCTATCAACCGAACCAGCGAAAGAGGGCTAAAACCCACGGTTTTCGCGCCCGCATGCGAACTCGTGCCGGTCGCGCCGTCCTGAAGGCCCGTCGCAACAAGGGCCGCCACCAACTGACGGTCTAGGCGAGCGTGCCCGATCGGGTTCGAACCCGACGGCAGTTCGCGATGTTCGCTTCACCGTCGCGACGGGGACAGAGTGGCCCGATACGGATCAGTTTCGTAGAGGTCGCCACCGAGAACCCATCAGTGGCCGTGGCGTACGCGATCAGCCGGAGGGTCGGAAATTCTGTAGTCCGCAACAGGATCCGACGCCGACTCAGAGCACTCATTGACGACCTCAGCCCACAACCCATGCCTGGTAATTACCTGATCAGATGTGGTTTTGAGACAGAAAGCCTTTCCTATGAAGAACTCAGTCGTCACCTCCGACAAGCGCTCGGTCGAGCCAGTGTCCTCTAGTTCGTCAACCCTTGTCGTGGTTCGCGCCCTGCGCGCATATCAGCGCCTGACCTCCGGGCGCCCCTCCCCCTGTCGCTTCTACCCCTCATGCTCGAACTACGCCATTGATGCCGTCGAGACTCACGGTGCTCTGCGAGGGATCGGTCTGGCGATGCGCCGCCTCACCCGCTGTCGTCCGCTTGGTCCGCACGGCGTGGATCTCGTACCCGAACCGAAGAATGCTAGGAGTCCTCTGCAATGAAGTCCTTCGTCCACACCATTGGCTCGGTCTTCCAGCCCGTCTTCCACCTCTTCGGGTGGATCCTCGCCTTCTTCTATGGCTTGATTCCCAATTACGCGGTGGCGATTTCGTTGCTCACGGTGGTCATCATGGGCGCTTTAACGCCATTCACCATCAAGAGCACGAAGTCGATGATGGCGATGCAGAAGCTTCAACCGGAGATCAAGAAGCTCCAGCAGAAGTACAAGGGAGCTGAGAATCGCCAGGTCCTTAACGAGGAGTTGATGCGGCTCTACAAGGAGGAGGGTGCGAACCCGGTGGGTGGCTGCCTTCCGGTCCTGCTCCAGGCCCCGTTCCTTTTCATCCTTTACAGCGTTATCAAGGGGCTCTCCAACAAGGTGTTGGTTCATGGTTTGCTTGTCGCCCAGCCCCGCTACATTCCCTCCTCGTCCAAGATGTACCACAGCCTGGTCGTCTCGCACGGCTCGATCAAAGCCTTCGGAATGGACCTCAACCTCAAGCTTTTCAGCGTCCACAGTTCGTTCGTGGCCCAGATCCCCTTCATCGTGTTCGTCCTGGCGGCCGTGGGACTTCAGTACTTCCAGATGGCCCAGATGAATAATCGCAATCGCAAGACCGGTCAGGCCATGCCTAGCCAGCAGCAAGCAATGCAACGATTCCTGCCTCTGATCTTCGCCTACTTCTATATGGTGATCCCTGCGGCCGTCGTACTCTACATGATTATTTCTACGGTCATCCGTATAATTACTCAAGACCTCATGTTCCGCTCGGGCGTGTCCAACCCGCACAAGGGCGCTGAGAATAGGGTGGTCGAGCGCGAGCTTCCGCCCGCTGTCAAGACCGAGGCGCCCGAGAAGAAGGCCCTGCCCTCGGCCCAGAAGGCGGTATCGCCAGCGAAGAAGCCCTCAACTATCAAGTCGCAACCACAGTCTCGCTCCAAAGCAAAGCGGAAAAGAAAGGCGCGTTAACCCATGGATTGGGTAGAAACCACAGGAAAGAACATTGACGAGGCTACCGACAGGGCTCTGGCCCATCTCGGAGTCCACCGCGACGACGCCGAAGTTGAAGTGCTCGAGGAACCTAAGGCTGGGCTGTTCGGTCGTGTGCGGGGCGAGGCACGAGTTCGAGCCCGCGTGAGACCTAGCGGTCCCCGACCCAAGCGATCTCGGCGGTCAGGTGGACGAGAGGAGCGTCCACGCACGGGTGCCACAAGGAACGAGCGTCCTCGATCGCCGAAGGGTGGTGATCCTGATTCGCCGCGCAAGGAGAAGGCCAAGACCAGTGCGCGACAACCACAAGAAGGAGCGGTGAAGGCCGGTCCCCGATCTGAAAAGAGTCCATCAAAGGAGGACACCATGGCTGAGGGAATCTCTCTGGCTGAACAAGGATCGATTGCCAAGGAGTTCCTCGAAGGACTCTTGGCATCGATGAATATCACCGCAGAAGTCTCGGTGAAGGAGCTCGATGAGGAGACTGTCGAGCTTTCCGTCAACGCGAACCCGCCGACTGAATTGGGCGTTCTCGTGGGGCCCCGAGGCACTACGCTGCAGGCGCTTCAAGAGGTCACGCGAACGGTGGTCCAGTCCAAGAGCCCGAACCGCACCGATCGAATCCTGGTCGATGTTGCTCAGTACCGCGAGCGTCGGGTCGCAGCACTGGGACGATTCGCGCAGCAAGTGGCGCTGGAAGTGTCCGAAACTGGCGAGGAACGAGCTCTAGAACCGATGTCCGCGGCGGACCGCAAGGCAATTCACGACGCCCTCACCGACAGCAGTGGTGTCGTCACTCGTTCAGAAGGTGAGGACCCACGGCGCTTCGTGGTGGTCGCTCCGGCGTAATCTGATGACTAACCAATGGTTGAACCGCGCCCTCGAGGAATCGAGGGCGCGGGGCTATTTGGGGCCAAATTCCATCCAACCTCATATCGACCACGCTGAAGGTTTCGCTCGTTGCTGGGATGACCGGTCCTCCACTCCCCCAGAGGCTTTCATTGATCTCGGGAGCGGCGGCGGCCTTCCGGGCCTGGTCTTGCTAGATCGATGGCGCTGCCGAGCGGTCTTCACTGATTCAATGGCCAAACGCGCCAATTTCCTTAGGGAAGTGTTGGAGTGGGAGGGAGCACCTCAGGGCGGCGAAGTGATTATCGGCCGAGTGGAGGAGATTGCCAAAGGCGAGTCCTTGCGAGAAGCCTTCCACCTGGTGACTGCTCGATCCTTCGGTCCTCCTTCCGTGACCGCCGAATGCGGTGCTGCCTTCTTGAAGGTTGGAGGAGTGATGATAATCTCTGAACCGCCCGACGACAGCGTCCTAGGTCGATGGGACGAGAATGGCCTTGCCGAATTGGGTCTCGAAAACCAGGGCCGATTGCGGTACGGTCCTGCCTATCAGGTGCTGCTCAAGACCTCACCGACTCCGGACCGGTATCCACGGGGGATTGGAATCCCCCGAAAGAGGCCGCTCTTCTAGATCGTGAGTGTCCGCGACTCCGCCGATGTCTCTTTTGGGGCCGTAGTGCAGATCCCCGTCGCCTCTCAGTCGCCGAGCCCCATTTGGCGGTCCCATGGGATGTTTCACGTGAAACAATTGACTATGACGCGAGCTCGGGACACCAGGGACTCCGTGCACGCCCGCGTACTCTCAATTGGTACGGTGAAATTCGAAATTGAACGCCCTGAGTGAGGAGCCGCAAGACACCTCATGTTCCGCGAATGGGCTCGAGTTTCCGGTCATGCGGGGGGCTTGCCGCGAACGCAATTGGCCAAGATGTTTCACGTGAAACATTTTCCGCCGAGGATCTCGCTTGATTCACAGCCCCCGTCCGATCTATCCGATTTGACCGGAGAGTGTCCAGGTGGATCGCTAAGTTCGAGATGTTTCACGTGAAACAGATTGAGTCGGGGGAGTCCCAGTTAGTTGCCAGGCTTCAGGTAAAACCAAGACTTCGGCAGGTATTCCGCCGCGATCGCATCTCCATTCGAGTTGACTTTATTAACACCACGAATGTTTCACGTGAAACATCGATACTTGACGGGTCGTTCAAAACCGAGTTGAATGGCAGGGTTCGACGAAGTGTCGGGAATCTCCCAAGGTCGGAAAGAGGCTCATGGCGGACGCCAGCACAATGAGGATTTTCGCTGTTGCTAACCAGAAGGGCGGGGTCGGTAAGACCACGACCACGACTTCTCTGGGCGCAGCCCTCGCTGAAATGGGCAAGCGGGTCCTGATAGTGGACCTCGATCCCCAGGGGAATGCCACGACGGGCCTTGGCGTCGATGGGCGTCAATTCGAACGCTCGGTCTACGACGTTCTTCTCAACGACGTTCCCATGGTTGATATTGTCGAGCCCACCGGTTATAACAACCTCTTTGTGGCACCCGCGACCCTTGATCTCGCGGGCGTGGAGCAGGAACTCACCTCCGTTATCTCGCGTGAACTTAGGCTGAAAAAAGCCCTTAGCTCGGTGGAGGGTGATTTTGACTACATTTTCATCGACTGTCCCCCGTCGCTCGGACTTATCACCATCAACGCGTTCGCGGCCGCCACGGAGATCATGGTCCCGGTACAGACCGAGTTCTATGCGCTAGAAGGCCTGACCCAACTACAGCGGATTGTGGATCTCGTGCAGAGAAATCTCAACCCGACTCTGCGGATTACGAAGGTCGTGCTGACCATGTACGATTCGCGCATCACCCTTTCGGGAGACGTCGCCAAGGAAGTCAAGCGTCATTTCGAGGACGAGTTGTGCAGGACTGTCATACCCCGCACCGTGCGACTGGCTGAGGCCCCGTCGTTCGGTCAGCCCATTACCGCATTCGACCCCTCGTCAAAAGGGGCGAAGGCCTACCGTGCACTAGCAGAGGAGATATTGAATGGCTAGAAAACCAGGATTAGGAAAAGGCCTCGGCGCACTCATTCCCGAGGTCGAGCAGTCGACGGATTCCGCTGCATTGCCGCCGACCGAGGGACCTCTGCGCAAAGTTCCGGTGGCGTCAATTCGCCCCAATCCTTTCCAACCCCGCAAGGGGTTCAGTGACGACAGCCTGCAGACGCTAGCCTCGTCTGTTCGCGAGCTCGGCGTTCTTCAGCCCATCATCGTTCGGCCAGTCGAAGGAGAGATTGACCAGTACGAGGTGATCGCCGGCGAGCGGCGCTGGCGTGCTGCAATCATTGCCGAGTTGGAATTCGTGCCAGTCCTAGTTCAAGTCGACGTGAACGACCGACTGTCATTGGAGCAAGCGGTCGTCGAGAACCTCCATCGAGTGGATCTGCATCCGCTAGAAGAGGCCGCTGCCTACCAGCAACTGATCGATGAGTTCGATCTCACCCATGAACAGGTGGCGCAAAGGGTCGGGAAGAGTCGAGCAAATATTACGAATACGTTACGACTGTTGCAACTCGGCGAAACAGCTCAATCGGCACTGGCGACGTCCCAGATCACGGCCGGACACGCCCGGTCTCTTCTCGCCATTGCCGATCCCAATGCCCAATCGACAATGGTCGCACGGGTAATCAAGAACGAGCTCTCGGTGCGCGCCACCGAGGAGGCCGTCAAGACCTTCCTCGAGCCCAAGGCGCCCGTCGACCTTGAGCCGCCGCCGAAGCCTGGCGTGGGGGGTCCCAGGCTCCGCCCGGTGCCTGACGCAAGTGTCGCCGAGCTTGAGCATCTGCTGGAGGACTATCTCGACACCCGGGTCCACGTTGACCTAAAAGGCCGCAATGGCCGTATAATCATTGACTTTGCTGACCTTGACGACCTGGAGCGAATCTATATTGCCATCTCGAATCAGAGTTAAGTCTCAACTCTCAAGGTAACCCTCTTGTTGAAGTTATCCCCAACTTGTGGATGAAGTTGTGGGTTTCTCAGGTTTCGCTTGAAATAAAGAGATTTGACCGGTGTAGTACGCGACTTTCGAGTGAGATTTCAGGCTTGCCTGTGGATAACTTCGTCGATGACCCTCGAGATGACCAGTGCAAGCTCCTCCAGGGCTTCGGGCGAACCCGCTCCGTGCTCGATGTGGAGCGTCGTCATCTCCGTTTCCCGAAGGATCGGCAGTGCCATGCCCGTGACCTCGACTCGTGGCAGCTGCTGGGAACGGGCCAGGGCGGCCGCGATGGCGCTGGCGAGCTGCTCTCCCCGGCGCGAGTGCGAGCGGTAGCTGGCCCAGTAGTGCAAGTGGACACCCTCGACCTGCTTGAGGGATTGCACCGATATCACGGCGGCGGCCCCATTCGCGTTGGCGAACGCGGCAACTTCGTCGATGGACGACTCGCTCAAGAGGGTGACGCGCATGAGGTCGGTGGCGTCACGGGCCAGTAGCGCCGCGAGGGGACTGTCGCCGCACACGACCACTGGACCGGTCGACACGTCGTTGAACCCCGCGACGTCGCGGGCCTCGGTGACGAGGCTGCGCCGCGCCCCGTTGGACGTCACTCGAATCAGTTCGTGCATGGTCTCTCGCGTCAACGTGCCGCCCGGCTCGATGGCGCAGTTTCGCTGGAAGTCAATAAGGGCGTCCTCTAAGAGACGCCCGAAGATCCCGTCAATTCGTCCAGGGTTGAAGCCGAGTTGCGCGAGACTCACCTGCAATTCGGCGACGTCGTCACCGCGCAGATTTGGGTGATCCAGGAAGAGGAGTCGTTGGCCCAGTCGCCAGCCGGCCTCGATCAGTCGCGACCACGTCGTGGCGTCGACTTTTCCGGTTATCGGCAGGCCCCTCGAGCGCTGGAACGCCTCGACGATCGCCACCGTCCCGTCACCGAACGCTTCGACGGCGTCGCTGGTGGAGTGATGGCCGAGTGACGCCAGACGCTCGTGGAGCTCGCGGACCCGAGGGCCGGTAGCGCCGAGATGGAGCGGATCGAAGGTCAGGGCCGTCGCTACAGGTTCGCGGTGATCTCTTGGAGCATGGCGCCCTTGGGCTTGGCCCCGACGAGGCGTGCCACGACCTCGCCGTCCTTGAACAGCAGCAGGGTCGGGATGCTCATGACCGAGAATTTCGTGGCCGTGGCCACGTTGGCATCAACGTCGAGTTTACCGATAGTGAAGCGCTCGGACTGCTCGGTCGCGAACTCCTCGAGAATTGGGGCGATCAACTTGCACGGCCCGCACCACTCGGCCCAGAAGTCGACGAGGATCGGCTTCTCGGAGGCGCCGACCACCTCGTCGAACGTGGCGTCAGTCAGTGTCGTGATGTTCTCGCTCATAGCTACCTCCAAAAGTGTCGTCTCGGCGTGCGTCGCATCGACCACCTTAGCGACCGAAGTCCCGTTCAGTGACCCTGAGACTCGAGCCAGCGCTCGGCGTCGATGGCGGCCACACAACCCGATCCCGCCGCGGTGATGGCCTGTCGATAGACGTGGTCCTGCACGTCTCCGGCGGCAAAGAGGCCTTCAATGTTGGTGAACGACCCGAGGCCCGTGCGGACGTAGCCGTTCTCCTCGAGGTCCACCTGGCCGGCGACCAGAGTCGTGTTGGGGATGTGGCCGATGGCGACGAATACGCCGGTGACGTCGAGCACCCGCTCCTCGCCGCTCGCGGCATCGCGAACTCGCAGTCCCGACACCTTCTCCTCGCCGAGGACCTCAGTGACCTGGGTGTTCCACTCGAAGCGGATCTTCTCGTTGGCGAACGCCCGTTCTTGCATGATCTTCGAGGCGCGCAGCGTGTCACGGCGATGCACGATGGTGACGCTGGACGCGAATCGGGTCAGGAACGTCGCCTCCTCGATCGCCGAGTCGCCGCCGCCGATGACGGCGATGTCCTGTCCCCGGAAGAAGAAGCCGTCGCACGTCGCGCACGTCGAGAGGCCGTGGCTCAAGAGGCGCTCCTCGCCGGGGACGTTCATCATCAGCGATCGGGCTCCCGACGCCAGGATCACCGCGTCGGCGGTGATGCTCGCCTCGTCGTCGTCCGTGAGCCACGCTCTAAACGGACGGACCGATGCGTCGAGGATCTGCACCTTACTGGTGCGCAGATCGGCGCCGAATCGCACGGCTTGAGCGCGCATGTTCCCCATGAGCTCAGGGCCAGTGAGCCCCTCGGGGAAGCCGGGAAAGTTCTCGATGTCGGTGGTGAGCATTAGCTGCCCACCGGGCTGGTCGGTCGTCGACGACGGCTCGCCCTCGATGACGATGGGGCGCAACTGGGCGCGAGCGCTGTAGATGGCCGCAGTCAGTCCGGCCGGGCCGGAGCCGATGATAAGCACCCGGGTGTGTTCGGCCATTACTTCCTGGCGTTGACGGGCCGACGACGTCGCCAGATGATCATGCCCGTGACCAGCGACAGGACCCCGATGATCAGGTAGCTAAGCCACTCGTGACCGGCGAAAAGATAGGTGTTGCAAAGGCGAACGAGGCCGATGACGAGGGCGCCGAAGAGCACGACCGACGCGAGGAAGACAATGACGCCGTAGGCGACGAAGCGCCCCATCAGCAGGATGGGCCGAATTACCTTGTCGTGTACGAGGTCCAGCACGTGATCGAACTTGTGCAGTGCCTTGTCCACCAGGTCGGAATCGCGGTTCGGGTTTGCTTCGTTCACGCTAGCAACTTAGCGGCGCTGGTCGGGGCTACGCCTCGATCCAACACAGGCCGATGATCCCCGGGCCGCCGTGGGTTCCCACGACCGGGCCCATGTCAGTCACGATGAGCGGGAACTCGGTCGAGATATCGGCCACGAGCGCTTCGAGCGCCTTCACCTCGCCCGACGCCCCGTGCACCAGGGCGAGGCGACGCATCGGCTGATGAGACCGGGCGACTTCGACGATCGCGACCAGGGCCTTGGCCCTCGTACGCTGTCGTCCGGCCTCGGCGACGATTCCGTCCTTCAGCTCGAGCAGGGGTTTGATAGAGAGCACCTGGCCGATCAGGGCTCTCGCCCCGCCAACGCGGCCGCCCTTGATGAGGTGCTCGAGGGTGTCGAGCATCGCCACGACGCCGACCTTGTCGACGAGCGAGAGGGCGTGTTCGACTAGGAGGTCGAGACTGACTCGGGTGGCGGCGACCTCGGCCACGTCAATCGCCAGCAAACCCTGGGCCATCGAGACGGCCTTGGTGTCCACGACGCGAACGTCGATCAGCCCCTTGACGGCGTCGGCGGCGACGACCGCCGACTGGTGGGTGGCGGAGAGCAACGAAGTGAGGGTGAGCACGATCACGCCATCGAACCCGTCGTCCTTGGCCCGCTCGTAGGCCGTCTGGAAGGCTCCCGGGGACGGGGCGGCCGTCTCGGGCAGGGTCTTGGAGGCCTTGCACTTCGCCCAGAACTCCGCGGGCGAGAGGTCCACTCGATCGATGAACTCATCGTCGCCGAATCGGATGCTGAGCGACACGATGTCGATGTCGAGGCGACGCGCGATCTCCTCGGGAATGTCGCACGCACTGTCAGTGATAACGCGAATCCGAGCCATGGCCCCCCTAGAACTGCTTCAGCCTTGCATCTTTTAGGGGAGTGCGCGAAAGGCGCCGTTGCAGCAGAAGAACTGTCGCGCCGTACGTCAATACCCCCAGGCCGGCGGCCAGGGAAAACCGGCCGACGAGGAGCGCCCCCCGGGTCCACGAAGGCGTGGCGTAGGCGACCGCCATAACGACGGTCGCCAGCAGCGACGCCCACAGGCTACGACGCACGTGCTGCGACCAGAGCGCCGCGGTGAGGTTCACCTGATGGCGCGCCAACGCCCCGAGTGCAACGAGGGCGGCGGCGCTGTAGGCGATCGAGACACTGGCGGTGAGACCGGCGAGTGAGTGGCGGCCGATGGCGAAGCAGAGCGCGACCGTGAGAACGTTCTGCAGCGCGTAGAGGTAGAAGACCTCACGGGCTCGTTGCATCGCCTGCAGTCCGCGAACGCCGAGCTGGAACACGGTGAAGCCCGGAAGTCCCGCGGCCAGCACCGCCATCACGGTGCCGGCGGGAATCGTGTGGGAGGCGTTCACGTGATTGAGCAAGATTGCGACGATGGGCTGAGCCAGGATCACGAGCAAGAGCGAGCACGGGATGATGATGACCAGGGACTGGCGAAGCCCGAAGCGCAGTCGCTCACTCAGGCCGACGTAGTCCTCGGCGGTGGCCATGCCCGCGAGTTGTGGGGTGAGTGCCCCGAGGACCGACACGACGACTACGGCGTAGGGCATCTGCATGAACGACCAGCCGTAGGTGTAGGCACTGACCGGTCCGCTGCCGCCGATGCCGAAGGCGAACGCGAGTACCACGTAGAGCGACACCTGGTTGGCGAGCACCACCAGCAGGGTCCAGCTGCCGAGACGGCTCACGGCCCGCACCGCGGGGTCCTTCAGGTTGAGGCGGAAGGAGAGGCGCCAGAGGTCGCTTCGCGCAAGTGACGGCAGAAGGCAGGCGAACTGGACGGCGACGCCCAAGGTCGTCCCTAGTCCCAGCCACAACAGGTCGTTTGAGCCGTTCAGCGAGTGCAGGGTCGGGGTCGGATCGACCAGGTGGAACCACACGAGCACCCCGATGGACACGAGGTTGTTGGCGACGGGCACCCACGAGCCGATGCCGAACCGACGGCGGATATTGAGCAGGGCCGTGGCGATGCCGATCACGCCGTAGAAGAAGATCTGGGGCACGAACCAGCGCAGGAACTCGGTGGCGACGGCTCGCTGCTCGACCAGGGTGGCCGTGGATTGGGTCGAACTGGCGTGGTGCATCACGGTGAACCCGTCGATGATCCACGGGGCGCCGAGCCACGCCACGACCGACGCGACAACGAGCACGATCAGTGACAACGTGACCACGCTGGATATCGAGCGCCACGCGCGGCGCTCACCGTCGAGGGCGAGACGCTCGACGAACACGGGGATGAACGTTGCGCCGGCGACCCCGCCCAGGACCAGATCGAAGAGCATGTTGGGAACCGTGTTGGCGAGGTTGAAGGCGTCGGCGATGGGGGTGAAGCCGAGCACCCAGGCGAGGACGAGGACTCGAAGCAGCCCGGTCACCCGCGAGACGAGGGTGCCGCTCGCCATCGAGAAGACGCGTGAGTCGTGGGACGAGGTCTGGGTCACCGGGCGTGCCGGCCCTTGGGTTTACGTCGGTACGTGCGCAGCCACCAGAAGGCGAGGACCAACAGCGACGCGACGGTCAAGAAGTAGCCGACGATCGACGTACCGGCGATGCGGACCTGGACCGCCGCGCGAGCCAGCACGGTCTGGCCGTCGGGGGTCGTGACCACGACCTGGAGGGTCAGGCTGGTGGCCAGATGCTTTCCGGTCGGGATGCGCACAGACTTGGTTGGCGAGTCCATCACCACGACCACGCTCTTGCCCTGGGGGAACGAGAGGCGGTCGGAGATCAGGTGCACCACCGCAGTCACCGTGTAGTTGGCGCGGCTGAACAGCGTGATGGGCAGCGAGGTGCTGGGCCCGGCCAGCGTGATCGTGCTGGGATCGACCCGGAAGTTGCTCAACTGGCTGTTGAGCGCGGCACCGGCGGCGTTAATCGCCGCCTGGCGCCGGTCGGGGCTACCGGAGACCTCGGCGGACGCGACCGCGACCCGCAGGTCGTTGCCGACGTTGCTCGAGGTGACGGCCTGGCTATAGGACGCGACGCCTTCGATCAGCGAGGTCAGCGAGGTGACATTGTGCGACGACCACGGGGAAGGTGAGCCCGAGCGCAGCGCACGCACGGTCGGGGACTCGTTGGTCGCGTACAGCGCACTGTCGAACGAGGGCGAGAGCGTGGCGAGCTGGAGGTAGGGATTGTGTTGGAATCCACTGAGCAGGTCCGTGACGAATCGCACCTCCGTCTCGGACACCGGCGCCGAGATGACGACCGTGCGAACGGCCGGCGCGTACGGCGCCTCGAAGTGGAGGAAGTCGATCGTAGCGAGGGTCAACGCGGCGCGAAGACCCGGTTCGATCGACGAGTTCGCCACCAGGCGCGAGAGCGGGCCGTCAGTGCTGAGGGCGCCGCTCGACTGGTCACCTTGCGGGTGGAAGGGGGCACCCCAGTTGAGTGTCGAGGAAGGGGCGACGGTCAGGGCGCCCTCCGGCAGCACGATCTCGCCGAAGCCGGCGCGGCGAAGAGCGATGACGTCGGCGAGCGAAGGTTCGCCGCTCAAGAGCACCGGAGCGTCGGTGTAGCGCCCGGTCAAGGTCTTCAGAAGGTGCGACGAGAGGACGAGCTGCTCACGGACCTGGTCGGGGAGTCCGTTGGCGGCCAGTCCGGCGAAGTCGACGGTCGCGGGTGGGGCGTTGACGACTTGGTGCAGCGGGCTCGAGAGAGCCTTGACGAGGGAGCCGCGGAGCGACGCGCTGATCGGACTCGTGCCGGCGAAGCCGCTCAGGGTGCGGTAGTCGGCACTGAGCGTCATTGGGGACGACCCGAAGCGCTCGAGCGCCGCCAAGACCGAGACAGTGCGTTTGGCGTGATTCAACGATGACGGGCCGAGCGTCTCGATGAGGTCCACCTTCACCGGCCGGGCGACTCGGGTCACCTGAACGACCAGGAGCGACCACTTGGTCGCCGACACCCCGCGCGAGGTGACCGTGAGTCGCAGCGGGTAGACGCCGTCGCACCGTTGGCCCCGACAGGCCAGGTGCAGTCGGGGCTTCCCTCGCGCGCAGCGGCTCCTTAGCGGTCCCGGTCGGGTGGTGTAGACGCCAATCGTGACTTTGGCGGTGCCCTTGGTGGCGCAGTCGAGGCCAAAAGTGCTGGTGACCCACGTCGCCGGACCCTCGATCCCGACCCCGCTCACTATCGAATCGATCTGAGAGCGCTCGATGACCCGGGGATAGATGGCGACTCGGGCGCGGGCCCCGGAGTCGCTCGGCGACAGGCCGAAGATGATGCTGAAGTGCGACGTGCCCCTCGACGTCAACGTAGCGACGACGTCCTGGTGCAGGACTTTGAACGTGGGAGTCGCCGAGGCCTGCGCGGCCGAGGGCCACGGCACCGTCGCGAGGCTGAGGAGTACGACGCCGAGCGCCCGCCACCAGGTCGAAAATCGGTGGAACATGCTTT
>JAYVZV010000124.1:0-26019 GCA_043782995.1 Acidimicrobiales bacterium
CTCTACACCGGTGGCAACACGTCGTTCAACGGCTTCCCCTTCCTCGCCAACTACGTCGCGACGGACCAGTACCTGCCCCGACAGCTCACCAAGCGGGGCCACCGACTGGCCTTTTCCAACGGCATCATCGTGCTCGGGGTCATCTCGCTCACGCTGATCGTCGTGTTCAACGCCCAGGTCAACGGCCTCATCGCCCTCTACGCCATTGGCGTTTTCACCGGATTCACCCTCGCCGGCGCCGGCATGGTCGCGCGCCACCTGCGCGAGAAGACCGGTCGCTGGCGCATGGGCATCGCCCTCAACGCACTCTCCGCCTCGGTGACCGCCATCGTCGTCGCCGTCTTCCTGATCGCGAAGTTCACCGAAGGGGCCTGGATCATCGCGGTAGTGGGGCCGCTCATGTATTTCGCACTGATCAGGCTGAACAAGCAGTACACGCGCGAGGAACGGGCGTTCGAGGCCACCATCGAGCGCGCCGCGACGATGAAGATTCGAATGAACCGCGTCGTCGTCTTCGTCGACACCTACGATCTCGCGACCGAGCGGTCCCTCCTGTACTGCAACTCGCTGAACCCCTACTCCATTCGTGCGGTCCACTTCGACATCGACCCCATGGTCACGAAGCGCCTCGAGGCGGCCTGGGGCGCTGCGGGCACCGCGTCGGCCGCTATCACGCTCGAGACCGTCGAGTGCGACGACCGCCGGGTCGACCGCGCGGCGCTCGAGCTCGTCGCCGACGTGGTGCGCGACCCCGACGTGTTCTGCATGGTCATCCTGCCTCGGCGAGGCTTCGTGTCGAGGCTGCAGCGTCTCCTGCACGACCGCACGGCCGACTCGATCGCCGGCGCGGTGATGCACGTGCCGCGCACCGCCGCGACGATCGTGCCGTATCGCGCCGTGCGCAGGCGTCTCGCGGAGGGCGACGTCCACGAGGCGCCGGTCAGTGACGAGATCGTCCGCGGTGGGCTGCGCGCCGACGCGCACCTCGAGGCCGACGTGAAGCTCGCGGAGCGCTCCATCGACGCCGCACCGATCGGCGGTCTGATCGAGCGCCAGTTCGCCGAGATCGCCGGGCGCGTCCGCTCGATGTCCATCAACCACGAGCACGGCGGCCACGAGCTGCGCTGCGTGATCGCCGACAATACCGGCTCGGTGACGCTGGTCTTCCAGGGCCGGTCCAACGTTCCGGGCATTGATCGCGGCACCCGGCTCCTCGTGCGCGGCACCGTGACGTCGCTGCGTCGCGAGGCCGTCATCCTCAATCCGCAATACGAGATTGTGGCGTCTCCGGCGGTCGAGTAACAAGTTTCCGATTCGCCCGATTCGCCTGTGGCCCACTAGGGATTGCGCCGACCGAGGGTACCTGGGACCCCGGCCATGGCGCATGAATGCCTCGAGACCTGTCTATCTTGTAGGTCGATAAGTAACGGCGTCCCTCGCCGCGTCGATCTGGATGAGAGGTGGTGAGCATGGCCCGAGCGCTGGTGATCGTCGAATCAATCGCGAAGGCGACCCGAATCCAGGGCATGCTGGGCTCCGACTACATCGTGAAACCCTCGATCGGCCACATCCGGGACCTGCCCCAGAGCGCCGCCGACATCCCCGCATCGGTGAAGGGCGAGAAGTGGGCTCGGCTCGGGATCAACGTCCACGACCACTTCAAGCCGGTCTACGTGGTCTCGAGCGATCGCAAGAAGATCGTGTCCGAGTTGAAAGCGGCCCTGAAGCAGGTCGACGAGCTGTACCTCGCGACCGACGAGGACCGCGAGGGCGAGGCCATCGCCTGGCACCTCCAGGAGGTGCTCAACCCCAAGGTCCCGGTGAAGCGCATGGTCTTCCACGAGATCACTCCGGCCGCGATCGCCAAGGCCGTCAGCGAGACCCGCGACCTGGACCTTCGCCTCGTGGACGCCCAGGAGGGCCGTCGGTTCCTCGATCGCCTGGTGGGTTACGAGGTCTCGCCGGTGCTCTGGCGAGCGGTCGACAAGGCCAGGTCGGCCGGTCGGGTCCAGTCGGTCGCGATCCGACTGGTCTGTGAGCGCGAGCGCGAGCGGATGGCCTTCACGTCGGCGACGTGGTTCGACGTCACCGCGACGTTGCGCGCGCGCAGCGCCACCTTCGAGGCCACCCTCGAGACGGTGAACGGCGCCTCGCTCGCTACGGGTAAGAACTTCGACGCCTCGGGTCACCTCGACGCGAAGGCCGCGCTGGAGGTGCTTGGCGAGCCGTCGGCCCATTCGATCGCCGTCCAGCTGCCCGGAGCCGAGGTGCGAATCGTCTCGATCGCCTCCACGCCGCGCACCCAACGGCCCCAACCGCCCTTCATGACCTCGTCGTTGCAGATCGAGGCGAGCCGCAAGCTCCGCTTCGACCCGGAGCGCACGATGCGCGCCGCCCAGCGACTGTACGAGCAGGGGTGGATCACCTATATGCGCACCGACTCGACGACACTCTCCGACGAGGCGATCCGGGCGGCGCGGTCGATGGCCGCCTCGATGTTCGGTGACGACTTCGTAGCCGATCAGCCCCGACGCTACGACCGCAAGGTGAAGAACGCCCAGGAGGCCCACGAGGCGATCCGCCCGGCCGGCGAGGCCTTCCGCACACTCGACGAGGCGCAGGCCCAGCTCGGCGGCGACGAGTTGGCGGTTTACGACCTAGTTTGGAAGCGGACCATCGCCTCCCAGATGGTCGACGCCCGACTCACCCAGGACAAGGTGCGCCTTGAGGCGACCGTCGCGGACGTCGTCGACTTCACGGGACCGGTCGACCTCGGCCTCACGGCGACGGGGATGCGGATCGAGTTCCCCGGCTTTCGACGGGCCTACGTCGAGGGGACCGACGACCCCGAGGCCGAGCTCGCCGACCAGGAGCGGATCCTGCCACCGCTCACCCAGGGTGAGGTGGTGCCGGTCCAGGGCGCCGAGGCCAGGGGTCACGACACCCAGCCGCCGGACCGCTTCTCGGAGGCGACGCTCATCAAGAAGCTCGAGGACCTCGGCATCGGGCGTCCGTCGACCTACGCCTCGGTGATGAAGACGATCGACCGGCGCGGCTACGTCTGGAAGAAGGGCAAGTCGCTGGTGCCCGCCTTTCGGGCCTTCGCCGTCGTGAATCTGCTCCAGCAGTACTTCGCCGATCTCGTCGACTACCAGTTCACCGCGTCGATGGAGGACGACCTCGACGAGATCGCCCAGGGCCGCCAGGACCTCGAGCCGTGGCTCCGGCGCTTCTACTTCGGCGACCCCGACGCGACGACCGAACTGGCCCGCGCCGGCCTGGAGAAGATGACCCACGAGACCCACGAGTTCGACTTCGCCGCGATCAACTCCATACCCCTCGGCACCGCGCCCGACGGGCTCGCGGTGAGCGTGCGCTCAGGCCGCTACGGTCCGTACCTCGTACACGGCGAGGACCGCGTCTCGATACCCGAGGCGACCGAGCCCGACTCGCTGCGCGTCTCGCACGCGCTCGCGCTACTCGCGGCGCCCAGCTCGGACCGAGAATTGGGCCTCGACGAGGAGACCGGGACGCCGATCTTCTTGAAGGCCGGCCGCTACGGGCCCTACGTGCAGGTCGGCGAGATGACCAACCCCAAGGAGAAGCCCCGGACCGCTTCGCTGCTCTCGACGATGAAGCCCGAGACGCTCACCCTCGACGACGCCCGGCGACTGTTGACGCTGCCGCGGGTCGTGGGCGAGCACCCCGACGACGGCGCGCCGATCGTCGCCCAGAACGGTCGCTACGGCCCCTACATCACCTGGGGCAAAGAGAGCCGGTCCCTCGAGGACGAGGAGCAGATCTTCTCGATCGACCGCGACGTCGCCCTCGCCCTGCTCGCCCAACCCAAGGCGCGCGGGCGCCGCGCCGCCGCCGCACCGCTGAAGGACCTCGGGCTCGACCCGGTAACGCAGCGCCCGGTCGTCGTGAAGACCGGTCGCTTCGGCCTCTACGTCACCGACGGCGAGACCAACGCCACGTTGCGCCTCGGCGACACGCCCGAGACGATCTCGCTCGACCGCGCCGGCGAGCTGCTGGCCGAGCGGCGCAACGCCGAGCCGTCCACCCGTTCGCGCCCGGCCGCGAAGAAGGCGAAGAAGCCCGCGAAGAAGGCGGCGAAGAAGGCGGCGACGAAGGCGTCAGCCCGACGGGTCGCGAAGAAGGCGCCGGCGAAGAAGGCCGACGGCCCGGCGAAGCGCGCGGCACTCGCCAGGGGCGCGACCCTTAACGCGACGCTGGCCACGACCGCCCAGCACACGGACGAGGCGTGATGGCACGAGGGCGGTTCCTCGTCTTCGAAGGTGGTGACGCCGGCGGCAAGAGCACCCAGGCTCGCCGGGTCGCCGAGCTCGCTGACGCGCACTTCACCTTCGAGCCGGGCGACACGCCGCTCGGCGTGGACCTGCGCCGATGGGTCCTCGACGCGGCGACGCCGATGACCCCGACAACCGAGGCCCTCGTGATGCTGGCCGATCGCTCGCACCACGTGCGAACCGTGATCGAGCCGACGCTCCAGTCCGGTCGCTCGGTCGTGTGCGACCGGTACTTCGCCTCGACGCTCGCGTACCAGGGCTACGGTCGCGGCGTCGATCTCGCGAAGCTGCGCACGGCGACGGATCTCGCGATCGGATCGTGCCTCCCGGACCTGACGATTCTGATCGACCTGCCCCTCGACGTGGCCGGCGAGCGACGCACCTTCGACGACCGCGACCGCTTCGAGTCGGCCGACCTCGCCTTCCATCAGCGGGTCCGCCAGGGGTACCTCGAGATTGCGGCCAGTTCCGGGGACCACTGGTTCGTAGTCGACGGCGCGATGGGCGAGGAAGAGGTCGCGGCCCAGATCGACGGACGCCTCGCGGACTTCGCCTGGGCCCGTGGCTGACGTCTTCGACGCGGTCGTCGGACAGGATCGGGCCGTCGCCTCGATGCGCCGCCACGCCACGAGCCCCGTGCACGCCTACCTGCTGAGCGGTCCCGTTGGCTCGGGTCTGCACGACGCCGCCCTCGCATTCGCCGCATCGCTGCAGTGCCCCGACCACGGATGCGGCGCCTGCGAGAGCTGTCGCCTGGTGCTCGCCGGGAGCGATCCCGACGTGTACTTCGCCGAGCGCTCGGGAGTCTCGTGGCGCATCGACGAACTTCGCGAGGCCGACCGCGTCGGACGTCGCCGGCCCCTCGGCCCGGGCTACCAGGTCATCGTCATCGAGGACGTTGAGTTGACGACGACCGGATCCTCGCCGAGCGCGCCGGCGCTCCTCAAGTCCCTGGAGGAGCCGCCGTCGCGCACGATCTACCTACTCACGGCCGAGGACGTGCCGGAGTCGCTCGACACGATCAGCTCGCGGTGCGTCGAAGTGAAGCTCAGGGGGCTCGGCGAAGAGGCCCTGGAAGAGATCCTCGTGCGCGAAGGCGCCGGCCCCGAGGCCGCCGCCGTGGCGGCGACGGCGGCCAACGGGAACCTGCGCCGGGCCCGGGTCCTCGTGCGCGACGGCGACCTGGCGCAACGGATCGCCCAGTGGCGCGCGGTGCCCGAGCGACTGAACGGCACGCCGGCGACGTCGGCCGCCCTCGCCCTCGAGATCTCGGCGGCGCTCGAGAACGCGATTGCGCCCCTGCAGCGGTTCCAGGAGGAGGAGATGGCCCGACGGGTCAGCGACTCGCGCGAAATGGGCCAGCGAACCGTGGCGAACCGCCGCGACATCGAGGCCCAGTTCAAGCGCGAGCAGCGCCGTTTCCGGATCGACGAGCTGCGCTTCGGGCTCGCCGCTCTCACGGGCGTCTACCGTGAGCGACTCTCGGCGAGCCTCGTGGCGGCCGGAGGCGACGCGAGGAGCGAGTACCGGGTCGGCGCGTCGATGCGCGCCATCGACGTGGTGGCCGAGGCCAATCGTCGACTGTCGTCCAATATCGACGAGACGCTGCTGTTGAACGACCTCATGCTCTCGCTGATGGAGTTCTGAATCTGGCCGGGAATCGACGGGGACGAATCGGGTAACCTTTCTCCTTGCGCCTGGGTAGCTCAGTCGGTAGAGCAACGCATTCGTAATGCGTAGGTCAGGAGTTCGAATCTCCTCCCAGGCTCCACTGCTGCGTTGCCTCCCTCACTGCGGCCACGAAGTCGTCGGAGCGTTCCTCCCAGTTGCGGTAGCGGTCGAAGCTCGGCGCGCCCGGTGAGAGCAGGACCACTCCGCCATCGCGGAGGTACCGACGTCCCTCGTTCACGGCCTCGCGCATGGACGTGACGGTGCGGCGGGGAACGTCCGGGCGCAGTCGGGCCAGCGCGTCGGCGACCCGCGCGCCCGCGTCACCCATCGTGAGCACCATCGTTCCCGCCGAGCGTCTCGCGATGGCCGCGGCGAGTGGTACGTAATCGACCCCCCGGTCGAAGCCGCCGGCGATCAGCGCCACGGGATCGTCGGCGAAGACCTCGAGGGCGGCGACGGCGGGCAGCACCGACGTGGCGAGCCCATCGTCGACGTAGCGCACCGTCGTGCCGTGGCGCACCTCGGTCGTCACGAGGCTCAGTCGCCCCGGTAGCGGCTCGAAGCCGTGCGCCCGTGCGGCGACTCGCTCACGAATCTCACGGGCGTCGCGTCGAGTCAATCGCGCGGTCGCCCCGAGCGCCAACGCGACGTTCGAGTCGCTGTGGGCGCCCATCAGTCCCAGCGGTGCCGCGAGGTGCGTCGTGTCGGCGGGCACGAAGTGAAGTTCACCACCGAGCCGGTCGGCTTCGGCGTGCATCGTCTCGTCGTCGGGGACCAGGGTGAGGTGCTCGCCGAACGCCCGAGTGAGCGAGAGCTTGTCGTCCCGGTAAGCCTGGAGCGAACCGTGCCAGTCCAGGTGGTCGGCGCCGAGCGAGGTCACGACGACGATTCCCGGCGCCACTTCTAGGTCCACGCACTGGAAGCTCGACAGCTCGAGCACCAGCCAGCCCGTCGACGTGTCGAGCGTCGGGTCGTAGGGCGGCTGGCCAATGTTGCCGAGGCACTGGGACTCCTCGTCGAGGCAGTGCAAGAAGAACGAGACGAGAGCCGTCGTCGTGGACTTGCCCTTGGTTCCGGTGATGCCCACGACGCGCGCCCGGTCGACGTCGTGGAGCCAGAGGTTGAGGGCCGAGGTCACCGTGACGCCGCGATGCTCCAGGTCGAGCACGTCGGCTCGGCGCCGAGGGATCCCTGGGCTCTTCAAGACGATGTCGCACCCCAACAGGGCGTCGAGCCCGCCGGCCGAGGTCATGAGCACGTCGGGACCGATGCCGGGGGCGTCGTCCACCACAACCAGCGTCCGGGCCAGGCCCTCGAGACGTCGGGCCGCCGCGTGGCCCTCGACCCCGTAACCGAAGATCCCGACCCGCCGTCCGGCGAGGTCAGCGAAGCCAGTGGGCCGGAACACGGCTCGGTCCTTGGGTGGCGAGCAGATCGTCGAAGTCCCGGTCGGGACTGGTCTGTCGGGCCAATTCGCCCAGCCACTCGACGTCGCCCCACTCGTCCATCTGGCTGACCCGGGCGAGCGCCAGCGCGCTCTCCACGGGGTCGCCGACGCACTCGAAGGGCTTGTGGTCGAGACCGACGCCCACGAGGATGCGCAACTGCTCACGTCGAGCGAGGTCGCTGAGCGGCTCGCTGGAGAAGATGTCGCGCAGCGCCGCACGAGTGAGGAACGGGGCGAGCACCAGGTTGACGAAGAGACATTTATCGCACCGGCCGCACCAGTTGGCGGCACGCAGGTCGCTGGCCTGGGCGAAGGCCCGATTGCAGCTGCGAAAGACGGAGTGGTAGGGGACCAGCCGGCTGAAGGCCTGAGCGACCCAGAGCTCGCTGCGGTCGCGCAGGAAGCTGGCGACGACGAACTCCTCGCCGATTCGCTCGGCGACGGCGTCGCCGATCAGCCGCTCCGCGTCCCAGGACTTGCTCCACTGGTGATTCACGTCCCTGTCGAGCCAGCGTAGGTTTGGCGCTGAGGACGAGTGCTCGTTACTCATCGCAACTCCGGCGCGTCCCGAGGCCAGAGCCGCCACGACGGCGAGCAGGGTGACCATGGCCGTTACCGGGACGTGCCCGGCGAAGAAGGTGTCGTCGACGCGGATGATGCGCGGGTCGAGTCGTCGGGTGACACGAACGATGGGCAGTCCGGTGACCGTCGCCGTCTCCTCGAGGGGTACGAATCGACCGCTGCCGGGGCTCACGACGAACAGGGCCTTCTCCAGGCCCGCCGAGAGCTCGGCGACCGTCACCACGGAGTCGATGCCGCCGCCGAAGGGGATTAGCACCCTCTGGGAGTCGACCAGCGGGTCGTAGCGATGGACCGCGACGCCGCCCTCGATCACGACGTCGTCGAGGGGCAGGTCGTTGCGGAACGCGAACTCCCCGAGGCCGTCGTGGAGCGCCGCGTGGAGGAGCGCCGCGCCCCTCTCGCCGAGGGGCGTCGACCCGACGTCGACCCGACGGGCCGCGCCGGCCTTGTAGTACGACAGGCCGGCGAGGAGGTACCAGAGCTGGCTCACCGCGACGATGGCGGGGGTCTCCAGCGGGCCCACGCCCTCGAAGGTCACCGACTCGGCGAAGTGGTCCCCGTCGAGCTCGTAGTGGCCGGTCAGGGTGTCGCTGGTCACGTCGAGGCCGGCGTAGCGAAAGACCGTCGCGCGTTGCCTCATGCGGAGCCCTCGTCCATGTCGCCCCATGCTACGGTGCGCCTCGCCACGAGGGCGAAGCGCCCGCACGGTCGGACGGCCCGGTCGCTGAAGAAGAGCCCGCCCCCGTCGGTCGATTGGCGACTGACCTCAACGTGGTCACCGTCCACGCCCCCCGCTCGGAGCTGATGCCGGACCACCGCGCGCAGGTCGAGACGCGACCGGTCCCCGTCGTCGGGGCAGAGCGCGTCGGGCACGTCGACGAATCGTTGCGCGACCTCGGGTCCGACCTGGTAGCCCTCGGACGAGATCGACGGGCCGACGAAGGCGTGGACCGTGGACGCGTCGTCGAAGGTAGCCAGCGCGCTCGCGACGACGCCGGACCCGAGCCCCCGCCAACCCGCGTGGACCAGGCAGAGGCGGGGCGAGGCCGCGTCGACGAGCACTATCGGCACGCAGTCGGCCACGAGGATCGCGAGCGCGAGATCGCCCGACGTGCAGTGCAACGCGTCGGCCTCTGTGTCGGGGGTCGCGCGGCTCGCGTCGACGACGTGGTTGCCGTGGACCTGGCGCACGATGACCAGTCGCTCGACGTCGACGCCGATCGTGCCGGCCACTCGCCGCCGGTTCTCCTCAACGTCCTTCGCCCGGTCGCCGACGTGCGCGGCGAGGTTGAGGGACTCGTAGGGCCCGGTGCTCACGCCGCCCCCGCGGTCCGTCACGAAAGCGTCGACGCCGAACTGACGCAGCCCGGGCACCGGGTGGACGGTGAGCGGGCCGCGCCTCTCGGGCACGGTGCTCACGCCGCCTGACACGACGGACAGATCCCGCTGAATTCGACCACGTGGCGCAGCTCGTGGTAGTCGAAGCGTCGCCCGATCTCGTGGGACCACTTCTCGAGGTCGGGGGCGTCGACCTCGACGGTCGCTCCACACCGTCGACAGGACAGGTGGTGGTGGTGGGACTCCACGACGCAGCGCCGGTAGAGGCTCTCCCCTCGGTCGGTCATCACGACGTCGATCTCGCCCGAGACGGCCAGTCTCTTCAATTGGGTGTACACCGTCGCGAGAGCGATCTGGCCGCCGCTTCGCTGAATGAGCGAGTGCAGTTCCTGGGCGCTGACGAATCCCTGGACGCCGCTCAGGACCGCGATGACCTCCCGACGTTGACTTGTGTTCCTAGACGAAGCCATTACTTCCAGCCTAACGGCCGCGGTCTTGTTCTCTGGAATGATTCCAAGTACTATAACTGGAATGATTCTAGGAAGAGCGGTGGCGGCGCTCGGTCTGACGGCGGCGTCACTACTGACGGCCGTGACGGCCGCGGACTCGTCGACCCGTCCCACCATCGTCTCGGGAGTGACGGAGTGGGGAGCTCTCGCGACCCAGCTGGTCGGCGCGGACGCCCAGGTCGTATCGCTCCTCACCGACCCGAACGCCGACCCTCACGAGCACCAGGCGACGATCTCGGACGCGGGATACGTCGCGCGGGCCTCGATCGTTCTCGAGAACGGCGCCGGCTACGACACGTGGCTCACGCAACTGGTGCGCGCCTCGAACCCGGCAGTGACCGTCGTCAACGTTGGCCGGTTGATGGGCGTCAGTGCGGGACACAACCCCCACCTTTTCTACAGCCCACTCGCCGCCATCAAGTTCGTCCGGGCTCTGACGGCGGTGCTCGCGCACCGCGGCGGTTTCGGCGACCTCGCGGCCCGGTCCCGGGCGTTGCTGACCCGACTGGGCGCGACCCAGGCCGCCGTCGCGGCGATCGCGCAACGGTGCTCGAAGGTGAAGGTGGCCGCCACCGAGGACGTGGCCTCGTACCTACTGACCGACGCCCAGCTGCGCGTCGTCACCCCCGAGGCCCTGCGACTGGCCGTCGGCAACGGCGTCGACCCCTCGGTGCGGGACCTCGCCACGGCGCTGGCGCAGTTGAAAGCCCATCCGGCCTTTCTGATCGACAACGGCCAGACAGCGACGCCCCTGACCGGTGAACTGGTGTCCGCGGCCAAGGCGTCGCACGTCCCGATCATCAGGGTCACCGAGACGATGCGGGGGTCGGACTACGTGGGATTCCTCGACCGCACCGTCTCGTCGATGCGCGCGGACCTGCGTCGACAGAGCTGTCTCCCGTGAGTGTGCTCACCCTTCGCGACGCGGCGGTCACGCTCGGCGGACGCACGATCTGGCGGGGCGCGACGTTCGACGTGGAGCCCGGCTCGATCACCGCGGTGCTCGGTCCGAACGGTTCGGGCAAGTCCACTCTGCTGAACCTGGTCCTGGGCCTGGTGCCCCTGGCCGAGGGCAGTCTGCGCGTGTTCGGCGAACCGGCTCGTCGGGGCAACCGTCGCGTGGGCTACATGGCCCAGTCGCGCGCCGCGGACGCGACGTCGTCGATGACGGGCCGCGACTACGTCAGTCTCGGCTACGACGGCCCACGATTCGGGTGGGGTCGCGACCGGTCTAAGGGGACCGAAGTCAGCCGGGCCCTCTCGCTCACCGGCACGACGGCCTTCGCGGACCGGCCTCTGCGCAGCCTCTCGGGCGGTCAGCGCCAGCGCGTGGCGCTCGCGCACGCCACGGTCTTCCGACCCGAACTGCTGCTGCTCGACGAGCCCCTGGCCTCGCTCGACCTCGCGGCCCAGGCCGAGATCGTCGATCTGATCAACTTGATCCGCGACACGACGGGGGCGTCGGTCGTCGTGGTCGCCCACGACCTCAACCCGCTGGCTCCTATCGTCGAACGGGTCCTGTGGATCGCCCGCCACCAGGTCCGCAGTGGCCTCGTCGACGAGGTCGTGAACGAAGACGTGCTGAGCGACCTCTACGGCCACCCCGTCGAGATCATGGTCACGCCCCGGGGGCGGCGGGTCATCGTCGGACTCGAGGAGGAGTTTGCCCACCCCCACCCCCACGGACACGACCACTCGCGCGAAGGGGCCCACGAGCACTTCGCCGAGGTCTACGACGAGGAGACCCGGTGAGTCTGGGCCAACTGCTCTCCACGTCGTTCGTTCAGCACGCGTTCTACGCCGTCACGGCCGTCGCCGTCGCCGCCGGGGCGGTCGGCTACTTCGTGGTGCTGCGCCGCCAGGCCTTCGCGGCGCACGCGATTGGTCACGTGGGCTTCGCCGGCGCGGCGGGTGCGGTGTGGTTGGGCCTCTCGCCAGTCATCGGACTGCTGGCGTTCTGCCTCGGGGCCGGGCTCTTGATCGGCCTGGGGGGCGCGTCGCTCGACGAGAGCGACACCGTCGTCGGAGTCACGCTGACCGCGGCCCTCGGCCTCGGTGTGCTGTTCATCTCGCTCTACAGCGGATACGCCAACGCGACCTACTCGATCCTCTTCGGACAGGTCCTCGGTGTCACGTGGGGCGACGTCACCCTGGTGGCGGCGCTGTCGATCCTCGTCCTCGTCGTGGTTTCCGTGGTGTTCCGGCCGCTTCTCTTCGTCTCGGTCGACGCCGCCTCGGCCGCCGCTCGGGGACTCTCGGCCCGGTGGATGTCGCTGCTCTTCCTCGCCCTGCTCGCGGTGACGACCGTCGTCGCCATCCAGATCGTTGGCGTACTGCTCGTCTTCTCGCTCCTCGTCGCACCGGCCGCCGCGGCCCACGCGCTCACGAGCCGGCCGCTGCGAAGCGTCGCACTCGCCATGGGGATCGCCCTCTTCAGCGCGTGGGCCGGCCTGCTGGCGGGCGTCTGGCTCGGGGGACCGGTCAGCTTCTGGATCACGGCGATCGCGTCGCTGAGCTACCTGGGCGCGCGAATCGCCGACGCCGCGCGGCCCCGCCTCCTCCGACGAGCCGTTGCGTAACCTACTCACGTGAGACCCGACGAAGAGCAGTTGCTGGCGACCTGTCACTTCCCCGCTCCGGGTACCGCCGTCGACCTCGCCGTCTCGGGGGGCCCCGACTCGCTCGGTCTGCTGCTCCTGGCCCGCGTCGGCGGCCTCGCGGTGACGGTGCACCACGTCGACCACCACGCCCGGGCCACCAGCACCGAGGACGCGGACTTTGTGGCCGGCGTCTGTCACGAGTTCGGCGTCGACTTCTCGCGCCACGACGTGAGGGTCGCGGCTGGAGGGAACTTCGAGTCGCGCGCCCGGGCGGCCCGTCGCCAGGCCATGCCCGCGGGGGTGATGACGGGTCACACGATGGACGACCTCGTCGAGACGGTACTACTTAACATGCTGCGCGGCGCGGGACTCGACGGCCTCTCGCCCATGGTGGGCGACCCGACCAAGCCACTGCGCGACGTGCGCCGCGGTGTCCTGCACGACTACGTCCACTCCTCGACGCTGCGGCCGCGCCACGACGAGACCAACGAGAGCCCCGCGTTCCGCCGCAACCGGGTCCGCCTCGAACTGATGCCGATGATGCGCGACGTCGCCGGACGCGACGTCGTGCCGCTGCTCGCGCGCCAGGCGACGCTCATGCACGACGAGCGGGTTTGGCTCGACCAGCTCAGCCTCGACGACGTTGCGGTGACGATAGCGGCGGCCGACTGTCGTGAGTTGCGACGTTGGCCCGAGGCCCGCCTGCGTCGCTGGCTGCGGGCGCAACTTCGCACTCCCGACGGGGGCGACGGCGACCATCCGCCGACGGCCGAGGAGGTCGAGCGCGCCATCGCGGTCGTGCGCGGCGAGGCCGTGGCCACGGAATTGAGCGGGGGACGACGGCTGGCGCGGCGGGGCCAACGCTTGACGTTGAAGAAGGCGCCTCCACTACGCTGAGCAGGCATGGCTAGCCACTCCTCCGACGATTTCACCGCCACCTGGGCCCAGCACGACCTCGGCGAGGTGGTCGTGTCGGCCAAGGAGGTCCACGATCGGGTGCTCGAACTCGGTCGCCAGATCACGCTCGACTACGCCGACAGCCCCCCGCTGCTGGTGTGCGTCCTGAAGGGCGCCATCAACTTCATGTCCGACCTGATGCGCGCCATCGAACTGCCCGTCGAGGTCGACTTCATGGCCGTGTCCTCCTACGGCGCCGCCACCAAGACGAGCGGCGTGGTGCGGATCGTGAAGGACCTGGACGTGGACCTGGTCGGGCGCGACGTTTTGATCGTCGAGGACGTCGTCGACTCGGGGTTGACGCTCAACTACCTGCGCCACTACCTCGGCGCGCGCAGCCCCCAGAGCCTCGAAGTCTGCGCCCTGTTGTTGAAGGAGGGCGAGCAACGGGTCGAGCAGTCGCTGCGCTACGTCGGCTTCACGATTCCGTCGGACTTCGTTGTCGGCTACGGCCTCGACGTGAACGAGCGCTACCGCAACCTCGACGCGATCTACACGTTCACCGGCCAGGCCTAGCCGTGGTCGACCACGAGCGGGTCCGGGGACTGGTGCGCGAACTGCTCGAGGCGATCGGCGAGGACCCCGAACGCGAGGGCCTGCGCGAGACGCCGCGGCGCGTCGCCGACATGTACTCCGAGCTCTTCGAGGGGCTCGAGGTCGACCCCGGCGAGCACCTGCGCGTCACCTTCGAGGCCGGCCACGACGAGATGGTCATGGTGCGCGACATCCCCTTCACGTCACTCTGCGAGCACCACCTGCTGCCGTTCGTGGGACTGGCCCACGTGGCCTACCTGCCGGGTCCCGACGGGCGCATCACCGGACTCTCGAAGTTGGCGCGCCTGGTCGAGGGGTTCGCCCGTCGGCTTCAGGTCCAAGAGCGCATGACCACCGACATCGTCGAGGCGATGGAGCGCGAGCTCGTCCCGAAGGGCTCGATCGTCGTCATCGAGGCCGAGCACTTCTGCATGTCGATGCGCGGCGTGCGCAAGCCCGGGGCCACCACGGTGACCTCGGCGGTGCGCGGGCTATTCAGAGACGACGCGTCGTACCGCGCCGAGGCACTGCAGTACATCCACCAGCGAAGGTCGTCGTGGCGCTGAGCCCGATGGTGATGGGCGTCGTGAACGTGACGCCCGACTCGTTCTATCCGGCCTCTCGGACCGCCGCCGCCACCGAGGCGATTGCTCGCGGACGCACTCTCTTCGAGCTCGGCTGCGACGTGGTGGACGTCGGTGGAGAGTCGACCCGTCCGGGGGCGCCCCACGTGTCGGCCGACGAGGAGGCCGCGCGGGTGGTGCCGGTCATCGCGGCCCTGAGCGACGGGGGCACCGTGTCGGTCGACACGCAGAAGGAGTCGGTCGCGCGTCGGGCGGTCGCCGCCGGCGCGACGATCCTGAACGACGTCTCGGGCGAGCTCGTGGAACTCGCCGGCGAGCTCGGGGTCGGCTACGTCGCGATGCACCGTCAGGGCGACTCGGCGACGATGCAGGACCACCCGACGTACGACGACGTCGGGGCCGAAGTCGAGCGGTTTCTGCGCGGGCTCTGCGAGCGCGCCCGAGCGGCCCGGGTGGCGCGACTGTGGATCGACCCGGGCATCGGATTCGGCAAGACGGTCGAGCACAACCTCGACCTGCTCGCCCACGTGGGGCGGCTCGTCGCGCTGGCCGAGGAGTTCGACGCGGGCGTGCTGGTCGGCACTAGCCGCAAGCGCTTCCTCGAGCACCTCGGCGAGGCGCACCTCGACGTGGACCAGCGTTTGGAGGGCTCCGTCGCCTCCGAGGCGTGGGTCCTCTTGCAAGGTGTCAGTATGGTTCGTGTACACGACGCTGCGGCGGCCGTTCAGTTACGCGAGCTGCTGATCCGTCCCGTCGAGGAGGTGGGCGCGTGAGGGGCAAGTGGGCGGCAGGCATCGAGCCGCGGAGCTTCACCTGGGTCTACAAGGGGATTCTGGCGGTCTCCGAGCGGCCCGGCGGCTCCACGACCGTGCACCGGCGAGTTCGCCGCGACGAGGAGCTCCTGTGGCTGAAGCACCAGGGCTTCGGCCGAGTGATCTCCATCCTGCCGGTGATGCAGAACCTCAGCGCCTACTTCGAGCACGGCCTGACGGCGAGCCACTACGCCCTGCGGGGCGGACCCCAGCAGCGCGAGGTCCTCGAGGCCTGCTACCTCGACTTGGCGAACTCGATGTCCAACAAGACCGTCGTGCTCTTGCACAGCGACGAGGTCTCCGACCGGCTCCTCGGGGTCATCGCCGGCTACCTCGTGTGGTCGAATCGGGTCCCTACGGTGCCGACCGCGATCGCGCTGGTCGAGCGGCTCTTTAAGCGCTCGATCGGGCCCGACGGCCGCGGCGTCCTCTTCGACCTGCCCGAGGTGAGCGCCCCGTGAACGACGTGATCGAGCTGCGTGAACTACGTTGCTCGGCGGTCGTGGGCGTCCTCGCCGAAGAGCGCGACCGCGCCCAGCCGCTGGTCTTCGACCTCGACCTCGTGCGCCCCTTCGAGGAGGCGGCCATCAGCGACGACATCGCCGAGACCACCAACTACGCCGACGTGCTGGCGCTGACCACGCGCGTCGCCACCGAGGGGCGCTACCTGCTGGTCGAGACCCTGGCGTACCGGGTGGCCTACGAGATCCTCGCCCTCGACGCCGACATCGAGTCGGTCACCGTGGCCGTGCGCAAGGTCCGCCCCCCGGTCGTCGAGGACGTGGCGTCGGTCGGCGTCCGGTGCACCGTCCACCGCCCCTAGTGCGGGCCTACCTGTCGCTCGGCTCGAACGTCGGGGACCGCGCCGCGCACCTCGCCCACGGCGTGGCCCTCGTGGCCGGCGCCGACGACTTCCGCACGTCGCTCGTCTACGAGACCGAGCCGCTCGGCGGGGTGGCCCAGGACGACTTCTGGAACCTGGTGCTCGAGCTCGCCACCGAGGCCTCGCCGCGCGAGCTGCTCGAGCGGGCCCGGCTCGCCGAGGCGGCCGAGGGTCGCACCCGCGACGTGCGCTGGGGACCGCGGACCCTGGACGTCGACGTATTGTTGGTCGGGGACCAGACGAGTGACGGGCCCGAGTTGATTTTGCCCCACCCTCGCCTCGGGGAGCGGTCCTTCGTCCTCGTGCCGCTGCGCGAGCTGGCGCCCGATCTGGTGGGCGAGGCCCAGTTGGCCGGTGGCGTCGGAAGGGTCGTCGCACTCGGTACACTCGAGTCGTTGCGCTAACACCGAACGGCACCCGCGAGGGGCTGGAACGGATCGGAGCAGGTATGTACATCACAGTCGTTGGCGCCGGGCGCGCCGGCACGTCCTTCACCCTCGCCCTTCGCCGGGCCGGCCACGAGGTCGCCCTAGTGCACCACGACGAGATCGCCCTCGGGTCGCCGGAGTTCGTCCTGTTGTGCGTTCCCGACGACGAGATCGCCGCGATCGCCGCGCGGATCGCGCCCAGCGACGAATTCGTAATCGCTCACGTGGCGGGGTCGCGCAACCTCGACGTCCTGGAGACCCACCGCCGGGTCGCGTCGATGCACCCGCTGACCGTGCTGCCGACTGCAGAGCTCGGTGCCGATCGACTCGTCGGCGCGACCTACTGCGTCGCGGGCGACGAGTCGATCCTCACGGTCGTGGCGGCGCTGCGGGGGCGAGTGATCTCACTGCGCGAGGACCAGCGCACGGCCTACCACGCGACCGCCGTCTTGGCCTCGAACCACCTCGTCGCGCTGATGGGCCAGGTCGAGCGCCTCGCCCAGTCTGTGGGCCTCGCCCTCGAGGACTTCTTGGGGCTCGCCAGGCAGTCGCTGCTCGACGTCGCCGACATGGGACCGGGCGCCGCGCTGACCGGGCCGGCCTCGCGCGGTGACATGGCGACCATTGACGCCCATCTCGCCGTGATCCCCGAGTCGGAGCGATCGGCCTACGTCGCGCTCGCGAACGCCGCGTTCGAGCTCGCCGAGCGCCAACGCTCCCAAGCGCCCGCCTGACGTGCGCCTGATCACCGAGCTGTCCGAGTGGCGGCGCTACGCCGACGAGCAGCGCCGCGCCGGCCGACGGGTCGGGCTCGTGGCGACGATGGGAGCCTTGCACGCCGGACACTCGTCGCTCTTTCGCGCGGCGCGAGACCGCGGCGACGTCCTCCTCGCGACGCTCTTCATTAACCCCCGTCAGTTCAATGACGCCGCCGACCTGGCGTCGTACCCGCGAAGTCCCGAGAGCGACCGCGAGCTCGCCGAGGCCAGCGGCGTCGACTGCCTGGTCATGCCGAGCCTCGCGCAGATGTGGCCGACGTACCCGGCGCCGACGTCGACGACGGTCTCGGTGGGCGGGCTCTCCGAGGTCCTCGAAGGCGCAGGTCGGCCCGGCCACTTCGACGGCGTGGCCTCGGTCGTGGCGAAGCTGTTCACGGTGACGGGGCCGTGCCGGGCCTACTTCGGGGAGAAGGACCTCCAGCAGTTGGCGGTCGTTCGCCAGCTGGTCCGCGACCTCGCCTTCGACGTCGAGGTGGTGGGCTGTCCCATCGTGCGAGACGAGGACGGCCTCGCCCTCTCGAGTCGCAACGTACTACTGAGCACCGACGCGCGCCGCCGGGCCCGGGCGATCTCCCAGGCGCTGCGCGCTCTCGAGCCTCGACCGGCCACCGCGAGCGAGCAGCGCGCCATCCTCGTGCGCGCTCTCGGATCTGCGGACCTCGACATCGATTACGCCGAGGTGGTGGACCCGGTCACGTTCGCCGCCTGCACCGATGACGACGCCGGGATGCGCCGGGCGATGGTCGCCGCGCGGGTCGACGGGTTGCGGCTCATCGACAACGGGCCGGTCACCTTGTTGAGAGAGGACCACTGATGCTCCTGGCGATGGACGTCGGCAACACCGAGACCGTGATCGGCCTGTTCGGCCCGGACGTGCCCGACTCGCCCGACGCGATGGGCTTCGCGCGCGCCAACGACGAGCACGGACTGGTGTTCCACTGGCGGATTTCGACGGTGGCCGAGCGCACGCCCGACGAGCACGCAATGGTGCTGACCCAACTGCTCGACCTCGAGGGGCTGGACCTGCGCACGGCGGTCAGTGCGATGGCGATCTGCTCATCGGCGCCAATGGTGACGACGCAGCTGCGCCGGATGGCGAACCGCTGGTTCTCGGCCCTCGACCTCACGGTCATCGGACCCGGCACGAAATCGGGCATGGCGATTCTCTACGACAGCCCCCGCGAAGTGGGGGCTGACCGTATCGCCGACGCCGTGGGGGCCTACGACCTCTACCCCGGGGCATCAATCGTGGTGGACATGGGTACGGCCACGGTCTTTGATGTAGTGAGCGCGAAGGGAGAGTACCTCGGCGGCGCGATCGCGCCGGGGGTCGCCATATCGCTCGAGGCGCTCTACGCCCAGGCCTCGGCGTTGCGCTCGGTCGAGCTGGTGCCTCCGCGCTCGGTCATCGGACGCTCGACCGTCGAGTCGATCCAGTCCGGGGTCCTCTACGGCTTCGCCGCCCAGGTCGACGGAGTCGTCGAGCGCATCCTCGAGGAGCTCGGTGAGGCGACGGTGATCGCCACGGGAGGGCTCGCCGGACTGATCGCGCCGCACACGAAGCACGTCCAGCACGTCGAGCCGTGGTTGACCCTCCACGGATTGCGTATCGTGCATGAACGGAATCATTCGGGAGACCCTTCGTGACCACGCCCTACCAGTTTGCGCACAACGCCTTCGCCGAGGCGCTGCAAACGACGTTCGGCCACCTGAACGAGGGCGAGGAGTCCGGCGTGATGGTCAATGTCGCCGGCCGGGTGATGCTGCTGCGTCGCCAGGGCAAGTTGGCTTTCGCGACGATGCGCGACTCGAGCGGCGAGATCCAGCTCTTCGCGCTGGCCGCGGCCACCGCGGAGTTCGAGGAGTTCGCCAAGCTGCACCTCGGCGACTGGGTGGGCGTCTCGGGCGAGGTCGTGCGCACCAAGCGCGGCGAGCTGTCGGTCAAGGTCACTACGTGGGTGCGCCTCGCCGAGGCGCTGCACAACTTCGGCGACAAGTGGGCCGGCATAACGGACTACGACTTGCGCTACCGCCACCGTGAGGCCGACCTGTGGGCCAACCCCGTCACCCGCACCTCCCTGCAACGCCGTAGCGAGGTCGTGCGGTCGATACGCGAGCGCTGCTGGGCCGCTGACTTCACCGAAGTCGAGACGCCGATCCTCAACGCCATCGCCTCGGGCTCGGACGCTCGCCCCTTCGCCACGCACCACAACGCCCTCGACAGCGACTTCTACCTGCGCATCGCACCCGAGCTCTGGCTCAAGCGCCTCGTCGTCGGCGGCTTCGAGCGGGTCTTCGAGCTGGGCCGGGTCTTTCGCAATGAGGGTGTCAGTCCCCGGCACAACCCCGAGTTCACGATGCTCGAGCTCTACGCCGCCTACTGGAACTACTCCGACATGATGGACTTCACCGAGGCGCTCGTCGCGGGCGTCGCGATGGACGTCCTCGGCACGACCGAGGTCGAGTACCAGGGCCGCGCCTTCTCCTTCGCCACGCCGTGGCCGCGGCGCACCATGGCGGAGCTCGCCAGTGAGGCGCTGGGCGAAGATGTGTCGGTCCACACGCCGCGCGATCGCCTCGCCGCGATGCTGGCCGAGCGCGGCGTCGAGGTCCACCGGGCGTGGGGGCCGGGTCGTTGTCTCGCCGAACTGTTCGAAGCGGCGTGCGAGTCGTCGATGTGGAACCCGATCTTCGTCACCGACTTCCCCGTGGAGATCTCGCCGCTCGCCCGACGCCACCAGTCCGACCCCGAGCTCACCGAGCGATTTGAGTCCTACGCCGTCGGGCGCGAGCTCTCGAACGGCTTCAGTGAGCTCGTCGATCCGGTCGACCAGCGGGTCCGCTTCGAGGACCAGGCCCGCCTCGCCGCCGAGGGCGAGCCCGAGACCATGCACATTGACGAGGACTTCATCAAGGCTCTCGAGTGGGGCCTACCCCCGACCGCCGGTCTGGGCGTCGGCATCGACCGCCTGGTCATGCTGATCGCCGACGAGTCGAACATCCGCGAGGTGATCGCCTTCCCGACCTTGAAGCCGCTGACGGACTAGTAGGCGGGTAGGTCCTCGAGGAGCGACTCGATCAGCGACGAGAAGCCGGCGCGCAGTCCGTCATCGGGCACGACGGCGAGCGCCAGGTGGGCCTGGGCGAGGAAGCTCTGCGCGGCAGCCAGGGTGCGCTCGATCCCGTTAGTCGCTACGACGAGCTTGCGGGCGCGCTCGCGGTCCTCGTCGTCCAGCGAGTGGCCGAGCACGCCGCGCAGCTCCTCGCCGATTAGGGGGTCGCGCAGCGCGAAGAGTGTCGGCAGGTTGTAGATGCCCTCCGCGAGGTCCTGGCCGGCCGGCTTGCCGAGTTGGTTGTCGGTCGCGATGATGTCCAGGACGTCGTCGCGCAGCTGATAGATCATCCCGAAGCAGCGGCCGAATTCGGTTAGGGCCTCGGTCTCTTCGGTCGAGAGGCCGGCGGTGAGGGCCCCGACCCGACAGCTCGATGCCATCAGCGAGGCGGTCTTGCCCTCGATGGCTTCGAAGTACTCGGCCTCGGTGCGCTCGACCGAGAAGGCGGTGCGCACCTCGGAGATCTGGCCGCGGGTGAGCCGGGCCAGCGTGCGAGCGAGCAGGCCGGCGACGTCGGTGCCGAGATCGGCCGCGATGGCGGCTGAGCGGGCCATCAGGTAGTCGCCCGCGACGATGGCGATCAGGTTCCCGTACCGGGCGTTCACGCTGTCGACGTTGCGGCGGACCTCGGCCTCGTCCATGACGTCGTCGTGGTAGAGCGAGGCGAGGTGCATGAGCTCTAGCGCCACCCCGCCGAGCAGGTCCTCCTGGGTGGCGTCGCGCGCCCCACTGGTCGCCGAGGCGACCGCGAGCAGCGGGCGCAGTCGCTTGCCGCCGGCGTAGATCAGGTGGGTCGTGACCGAGTCCAGGTAGGGGTCGCCGAAGATGACGGACTCGGCGAGCAAACTCTCGAGCCTGGCGAGGTCGGCCTCGACCAAAGCCAGCTGCAATCGCTCGTGGGGATTCACCCTCCCACCATAATTGAGCATTCTCGGTGGTCCGAGGGGTGGGGCGTATCCGCCGCAATCGACCGGTACACTGCTAAGTGTTGACGCACAAAGGATGACAATTGTTCGAACGTTTCACTGACCGTGCCCGCCGAGTCCTCGTACTCGCACAGGAAGAAGCACGCGACCTTAACCACGCCTTCATCGGGACCGAGCACATCCTGCTGGGCCTGATTCGAGAGGGCGAGGGGGTCGCCGCCAAGGCCCTGGACGCCCTAGGGGTCACCTTCGAGGTCGTTCGCGAGAAGGTCGAGGAGGCCATCGGGGCCAATACGAACCCGTCCCCGGGATCGCCTCCGTTCACCCCACGGGCCAAGAAGGTCCTAGAGTTGTCGCTTCGCGAGGCCCTCCAATTGGGCCACTCCTACATCGGTACCGAGCACATGCTGCTGGGTCTCGTGCGCGAGGGCGACGGCGTCGCCGCCCAGGTCCTCTCGGACCTGGGCGCCGACATGGCCCGGGTGCGCACCCAGGTCATCCAGATGATGTCCGGCCAGGCCGGCAAGGAGTCGGGCGCCTCGGGCGCCTCGTCGGGCCAGAAGAGCGACTCCGAGGGGGCCGGCGGGTCGGCCGTCCTCGACCAGTTCGGACGCAACCTCACCCAGTTCGCCCGCGAGGGCAAGCTCGACCCGCTCGTCGGTCGTGAGAAGGAAGTGGAGCGCGTGATGCAGGTCCTGTCGCGTCGCACCAAGAACAACCCCGTGCTGATCGGCGAGCCCGGCGTCGGCAAGACCGCCATCGTCGAGGGGCTCGCCCAGAAGATCGTCGCCAACCAGGTGCCGGTCACGCTGGCCGACAAGCAGCTCTACACGCTCGACCTGGGCGCGCTCGTCGCCGGGAGCCGCTACCGCGGCGATTTCGAGGAGCGCCTGAAGAAGGTGCTGAAGGAGATTCGCACTCGCGGCGACATCATCTTGTTCATCGACGAGATCCACACGCTCGTCGGGGCCGGCGCCGCCGAGGGCGCCATCGACGCCGCGTCGATCTTGAAGCCGATGCTGGCGCGCGGCGAGCTGCAGACCATCGGCGCCACCACCATCGACGAGTACCGCAAGCACATCGAGAAGGACGCCGCCCTCGAGCGCCGCTTCCAGCCAGTGAAGGTTGAGCAGCCGTCGGTAGCGATGACCATCGACATCCTGAAGGGCCTGCGCGAGGTCTACGAGGAGTTCCACGCGGTCAAGATCACCGACCAGGCGCTCATCGCCGCGGCGAACCTGGCCGACCGGTACATCTCGGACCGCTTCTTGCCCGACAAGGCCATCGACCTCATCGACGAGGCCGGGAGCCGCCTGCGCATCCGTCGCATGGACACGCCGCCCGCCGCGAAGCGCTACGACGAGGAGATCTTGCGCGTACGCGCCGACAAGGAGTCGGCCATGGAGAACGGCGCCCTCGAGCAGGCCAAGGCCCTCGAGGAGAAAGAGCGCGACCTGATCTCCAAGAAGGAGGCCCTCGACGCGACCGTGAAGGCCTCGGGCGGCGTCACCTTCGACCTCGTCGACGAGGACACCATCGCCGAGGTGCTGGCCGTGTGGACCGGCATCCCGGTCTATCGCCTCACCGAGGAGGAGACCTCCAAGCTCTTGCGCATGGAGGACGAGCTCCATAAGCGCATCGTCGGCCAGGAGGAGGCCGTGACCTCGCTCAGCCGAGCCATCCGGCGCACCCGCGCGGGCCTGAAGGACCCCAAGCGCCCGGGCGGGTCGTTCATCTTCCTCGGCCCGACCGGCGTCGGCAAGACCGAGCTCGCCAAGACCCTCGCCGAGTTCCTCTTCGACGACGAGGACGCGCTGATCCAGCTCGACATGTCCGAGTACATGGAGAAGCATTCGGTCAGCCGCCTCATTGGCTCGCCCCCCGGCTACGTCGGCTACGACGAGGGCGGTCAGCTGACGGAGGCCGTACGCCGCAAGCCCTTTTCCGTGGTGCTCTTCGACGAGGTCGAGAAGGCCCACCCCGACGTCTTCAACACGCTGTTGCAGATCCTCGAGGACGGCCGACTGACCGACGCGCAGGGCCGTGCGGTCGACTTCAAGAACACGATCCTCATCATGACCTCCAACCTCGGCACCGCCGACCTGCGTAAGGCCGCCATCGGCTTTGGCAAGTCCTCGGACGTCGCCAGCCATGAGCGTATGAAGGAGAAGGTCCACCAGGCCCTGAAGGCCCACTTCCGTCCCGAGTTCCTCAACCGTATTGACGACACCATCGTCTTCCACGAGTTGACCAAGGAAGAAGTGGTCTTGATCGCCGACATGTTCATCACCCGTTTGCGCGAGCAGCTGGCGGTCCAGGGCCTCGGCCTCGAGCTCTCGGCCACGGCCCAGGGGTTCCTCGCCGAAAAGGGCTACGACCCCGAGCTCGGCGCCCGCCCGCTGCGTCGGGCCGTCCAGCAGTACATCGAGGACGCCCTCAGCGAGAAGATCCTCTTCAAGGAGTTCCGCGCCGGCCAGACCATCGTGGTCGATACCGTCGAGGGGCCCGAGGGCACGATGCTCACCTTCGAGGGCGTCGAGGGCCTGCCGCCCTCGATCGACTTCGAGGACCTTTCGCCGAACGCCTAGGTCACACCCCGTCCCTAGCGTGACGGGCGTGAAGAGCCACCCCATCCACGTCTGTCGCGACTGCGGCACGACGTCGCCGCGATGGGCGGGGCGCTGCGCGGGGTGCGGGGAGTGGAACACGCTCACCGAGGAGCACCCGTCGCGCCCGCGACGGGGCAACGCACCGACGACCACGTCGCTCGCCGACGTCGCCCAGGACACCGCGTCGCCGCGCCCGACCGGGGTTGGCGAGTTCGACCGAGTCCTCGGCGGGGGACTCCTGCCCGGGTCGACGACACTGCTCTACGGCGAGCCGGGCGTCGGCAAGTCGACCCTCGCCCTGATGGTGCTACGGGCCCTGGCTATGGTCGGCGCGAACGTGCTCCTGATCGCGGTCGAGGAGTCGCCGGCCCAGGTCGCCCAGCGGGCTCGACGCCTCGGCAACGTCCCCACCGGGCTCGAAGTCCTCGCCACCGGCGACGTCGACGTCGTCGAGCGGCTGCTCGTCGATCGCCGCGCGACCTTCTGCGTCGTTGACTCCGTCTCGGCGCTCGTCGACGACGCCCTCGGAGGCGTAGCCGGCTCGGTTCCCCAGGTCCGCCACGTCGCCGAGCGTCTCTGCGCCGTCGCGAAGTCGACCGGCACGGCGTTGCTGATAATCGGCCACGTGACCAAGGACGGCGAGTTGGCCGGACCGCGCGCGCTCGAGCACCTCGTCGATACGGTCGTGCGCATTGAGGGCGACCGGCACAGCTCGCTACGAATCATCCGCGCTCAGAAGCACCGCTTCGGTCCGACGGGCGAGGTCGGCCTCTTCGAGATGGTGTCCGAGGGCCTGCGCGAGGTGCCCGACGCCGCGACGCTTCGCGGCCCCCGCCTCGAGGTACCTGGTGTCGTCTCCACGGTGACCAACGACGGCTCGCGGTCATTCCTCGTCGAGATCCAGGCTCTCGTGGCCTCCGGAACGGGTTCGCCCCGACGGGTCGCGCACCGGGTGTCGACCCAACGTCTCGCCCTGATGCTGGCGGTACTCGAGTCGCGCTGCCGAGTCGACACGAGCGGGTTCGACGTCTTCGCCGCCACGGCGGGCGGCCTGGCGGCCACCGAGCCGGGCGTCGACGTCGCGTTGGCGCTGGCCATTGCGTCGGCCACGTGGGGCTTTTGCGTCCCCGGCACTCTCGCGGCGATGGGTGAGGTCGGCCTGGCGGGCGAGCTGCGTGCGGTGAGCGGCCTCTCGCGACGCGTGCGCGAGGCCCAACGGCTGGGCGCGACGACGGTCATCGCGCCCGAGGCCGGTGAGCTCGAGGACGTGACGGGCGTCGACGTCCGACGCTGTTCGTCACTGGCTGAGGCGATCGACGTCGCCCGGGCTGTCACGTCATGAGCAAAGTGCGGTAGAATTACTAATCCCCCTATCGCCCCGCGGGCGGATTCCCCCTGAGGAGAACCTGGTTCATGACAGTTCGCAAGTACAAAAAGGGCGATCGCCTCGTCTACCCCCACCACGGCGCCTGCACCGTGGAGAAGATTGAGAAGATGACGGCCTTTGACGTGAAGCAGGACTACCTGAAGCTAAAAGTCGCCTATACCGACCTCGTCCTAATGGTCCCGGTCGCCAACGCCGAGTCCGTGGGACTTCGCGACGTCATCAACGACGAGGAGGTCGAGGAGGTCTTCGCCGTGCTGCGCAAGAAAGAGGCGCGGATGCCCACGAACTGGTCGCGCCGCTTCAAGAACCACTCCGAGAAGCTTCGTTCAGGCGACATTTACCAGGTCGCCGAGGTGGTGCGGAACCTCTCGATCCGCGACAAGGACAAGGGCCTGTCGGCCGGCGAGAAGCGGATGCTGACCCGCGCCCGCCAGATCCTCGTCTCCGAACTGACGTTCGCGCTGAACGTGGACACGGAAGCGGCTGAAGAAAAGCTCGCCTCGGTCCTGCCGTAGCGATGTCGGTCGCGGCCGTGGTGGTGGCCGCC
>JAYVZV010000125.1:0-8643 GCA_043782995.1 Acidimicrobiales bacterium
GAAGGTCCAAAGGGCCACGTCACTTCGGCTCTGGCGTAGTTGCCAGCACAGTTGCAGCGCCAGCGTGGACTTGCCCGCGGCCATTGTCCCGTACGTAAAGGTCAGTTCAGCCACCGTCTCCCCATCCCTCTCGCGGACGCCCCACGCTACCGTCCACCCCGTCCGCTCCCCGGGGAAACGGGCCCGAGCGACCGAGGAGGGCTCGGCGCTCTCTCGGTAGATTGGCGACATGGACTACTCCGTTCGACCCATCGCCTACATCCGCAATGAGCGCAGCCAGCCCCTCGACGACAACTGGGACGACGTCACGAGCATCGTCGAGCTGGCTCAGGACGTGCCGAGCGAGGCCCTCAACGGACTTGCCGAGTTCTCGCACGTCGAGATCGTCTTCTTCGCCGACTGGGCCGAGGACGTGCCGCCCGGGCCCTGGCATCGTCGTCCTCGGGGCAACGAGGACTGGCCCGACGTCGGCGTCTTCGCCCAGCGCAACAAGGACCGCCCCAACCGACTGCTGCTCACGACCGTGGCCGTCGAGCAGTACGCGGAGCGCTCATTTCGCGTTCGAGGACTGGACGGCATCGACGGCACCCCGGTGCTCGACATCAAGCCCGTGTTCCGTTGGAGCGTCCCGAGGGGCGAGTTGCACGTCGCACCGTGGAGCGAGGAACTCGGGTCAGGCTATTTCTAGTTCGACGCGACGAAAGCGCCCAGCACCGCCGCTAGCTCCCGGCCCTTCTCCTCTTGGAGGAAGTGGCCCCCACCCACGATGGTGACGTGAGCCTGGCCCCGGGTCCCGGGAACGACGGCGAGGAACTTGCGGTCGGCCCCGCGGGTGATCGCATCACCGTCGGAGTAACAACATAGGAAGGGCTTCGTCCACTCGGCGAGCACCTGCCACACGGCGACGTTGGCGTCGTGCGCCGGGTCGTCGGGCGAGGTGGGGACGAGATTGGGGAACTGTCGGGCACCCTCCTTGAACGACTCGTCGGGGAACGGCGCGTCGTACGCGGCGACGACCTCGGGCGAGAGCCGCTCGACGCAGCCGCCCGAAACGATGTTGCCGATGTGCAGCTCTGGCGTGGTCTGGCTGAAGTGCTGCCACGCCATGAACGCCTCGCTTACCGGCTCATCGCCGGTCGGCAGGCCGCCGTTGCCAATTGCCACTCTGGCGAAACGCTCGGGGTGCTCGCCCACGAGGCGCAGCCCGATCAGGCTCCCCCAGTCCTGGCCGAAGAGGGTCACATCGTGCAGGTCAAGGTGATCGAAGAGCAGTTCTCGAGTCCACTCGACGTGGCGGGCGTAGGTGTACTCCACGCGGTCGCTCGGCTTGTCCGAGCGACCGAATCCCATGAGGTCCGGGGCGACGACGCGGTAGCCGAACGCCACGAGGACCGGCACCATTGTGCGGTACAGATACGACCACGAGGGCTCCCCGTGCAGCAGCAGGATCACCTGACCGTCTGAGAGGCCCTCGTCACGGTAGGCCATGCGCAGGGGCTCGGCGCTCGTCGGGTCGACGACGTCGTAGTAGCGCGCGACGTACGGGAACTCGTCCAGTCCGTCGAAGCACTCGTCAGGGGTGCGAACTCGCTGCATCATTCCTCCTCATTGGCGCGCCATCACCTCGCGGGCGGCGGTCTCCTGCTCGACGGTGTCGCCTGGCGAGACGAGCTGGACGTCGTCGCCCTCGACGCGGCTCCCGAAGGGGAACTCGTCGACGTAGAGCTTCGACTCGGGCGAGCGGTGGTCGAGTCCAAGGCTCATTGCGATCGTGGAGAACATGCGCACGAGGAGCGGCCGGTGCGCTGGCGTTGGCCACCGCGACGTTGGCCCGCCGAGGGTGCGACCGATGGTCTTTTCGAACCACTCGTACTGTCTCATCGCCCCCCCTCGTCACGTCACGCTACGTGATGGGATCGAACAGGAGATCTCAAGTCCCGATCCACTTCTCGATGGCGTCACGCGTCGGACAGGTCGCAGGACCGAACTGGCTAATGGCGATCGCGGCCGCGGCGTTGGCCCGTCGGGCGGCCTCGAATAAATCGGCGCCGCGCGCGAGCTCGGCGAGCAGGACGCCGTTGTGGGTGTCCCCAGCACCATTGGTGTCGATGACGTCCGTCGCGAACCCCGCCACGGTGACCGGGAGGTCGTCGTCGAGCGCCACGGTGCAGCCCGTCGCCCCGTGGCGCACCACGACGCCGGTGCGACCGGTCATCTCGGCAAGCGCCACGGCTGATTCGGTGGAGGTGTCCCCTCCGACGAGCTGGCGGGCCTCGTACTCGTTGCACATCAGCCAGTCGGCGCGGGCGAGCACGACGTCGAGGTTCTCGCTCGGGATGTCGAGCACCCGATTGCTCGGATCGAACGTCACGACGACGCCGTCGTCGAGAACGCCCAGCCACGCGAGGATGACTTGCGACGGCAACGGATCCATGAAGTTGTACCCGGAGAGCAGCACGTAGTCGCCCGAACGGACCTCGAGGCCATCGAGGTCCGAGGCGCGCAGTGTGCCCTCGGCGCCGCGCGAGGTGACGAAGGTCCTTTCGCCGTCGGCTTCTACCAGGGCCACGCAGAAACCGTTATCGAGGTCGGGGTTCGGCTCGAGGTCGTGAACTATTGCGTCGCGGTCCAGCGAGGCGGCGGCCATCGTCGAGAACGGGCCGACGCCGAGGCGTCCCCCATAGGAGACCGCCATGCCCTGACGCGCCGCCGAGCTCATCGCGTTGTAACCGCCGCCGGTCATCAACAAGTGGCGCGAGGAGAGGACGTCCATGCCGCTCGCCGGAATCGCCGCCACCCTCATCACGATGTCGATCATCACGGTGTCGAGGCAAAAGAGGCGAGGCGACGAGCTCACCTCGCCACCTTACCGACCCCGTCGTGAAACTTATAACGAGGTGTTCGGTGTGCGTGGCGCTCCCCATCGCGTTAACTGCCTAACATTGACCGCAGTGGCGCGTGGCGTCCCGGAGGAGGCGCCGTGAGCGACGAATTTTCGCAACAGTTGGGCACCGGGAGCGGCAGTGCGCTGCGCGTGGAGGAGAACGGCATCAACGTCATCTCCGAAAGTGAGCGCCGGGGCCTTACCCGTGAACTCTTCTGGCCCTGGTTCGGAGCGAACGTGTCCGTGCTCGGACTCAGCTACGGCTCGTACATCCTGGGCTTTGGCATCTCGTTCTGGCAGGCGGTCGTGGTGGGGGCCGTCGGCATCGTCTTCAGTTTCTGGCTGTGCGGGCTCATCGCCACGGCCGGCAAGCGCGGCTCGGCACCCACGATGGTCCTCAGTCGCGCGGCCTACGGCATTCGCGGCAACCGACTGCCGTCGGCGATCTCCTGGCTGCTCTGTGTCGGCTGGGAGACGTTTCTCAGCGTCATCGCCGTCCTAGCAACGTCGACGGTATTCACGCGCATCGGCTGGGGTGGTGGCACGGGGGTGAAGGCCGTCGCGATGCTGGTCATCGGCGCGCTGATCATCGGTGGCGGCGTCATGGGCTTCGACCTAATCATGCGCATGCAGGCTGTCATCACAGTGGTGACCGGCGTGCTCACGGTCGTCTTCATCGTCCTCACCTTCAAGCACATCAGTTGGCACGTCGTCTCGCACACACCGAGCGGCTCCACGCAGGCCCTCATCGGTGCGCTGGTTTTTGTCATGACGGGCTTTGGCCTCGGCTGGGTCAACACGGCGGCCGACTACTCGCGCTACCTGCCCCGCAGCGCCTCGACGCGAGGCGTCGTGTGGTGGACGACGTTCGGCTCGTCGATCGCGCCGCTGGTCCTCGTCTTCTTCGGACTGCTCCTCGCCGGGTCGTCGAAGTCGCTCAGCACGGCCGTCGGCGCCGACCCGGTCGGAGCGCTGGCCACCCTGCTGCCAACATGGTTCCTCGTCCCCTTCGCCGTCGTCGCTATCCTCGGACTCGTGGGAGGGGCAGTCCTCGACATCTACTCCTCGGGACTCTCCTTACTCTCCGCCGGGATCCGGATCCCCCGGTTCGCCGCCGCGGGTGTCGACGGGGTCATCATGCTCATCGGGACGATTTACATCGTCTTCTACTCGAGTAGCTTCCTCTACCAGTTCGAGGGATTCCTCATCACGGTGGGTGTGCTGATCGCGGCCTGGTGCGGGGTCTTCCTCGGCGACCTCGTACTGCGCAAGCAGAACTACGTCGACGCCGACCTGTTCAATAACGCCGGTCGCTACGGTGACGTTCGGCTCGTGCCCCTCGTCACCACGATCGTCGCGAGCCTGCTGGGGTGGGGCATGGTGACCAACTCTTTCGCATCTTGGCTGACCTGGCAGGGCTACCTGCTGTCGCCATTGGGCCTCGGGGGCAAGACCGGCGCGTGGGCCTACGCGAACCTCGGGGTCCTTGCGGCGCTGGTGTTCAGCTTCGCGGTCACCGTCCTGTTAAGCGGCCCGCGAGTGCGCGAGCAGGAGAGCGCACCCCACTAGGTGAGTCGCCTGGGCCCCGCGCCGACGAGCGGGGCCGTTGGCTACTTCTTGACGATGAGGATAAGGCCCCATATGAGGACCCCGGAAATGGTCGCCACCATGGCGCTAAACACGACCGATCCGGCAACGCGCACCATCGTGGACCGACCCGGGCCCCGGGCGAGCGAGAGTGCAGCGAGTCCGAAGGAGAATGCGACGACGAGCCCGACTCCGACAGCGATCGAAATTACGACCACCTGGCCGAGCAGCGACCAGTCGATGAACGACGTGGCGATGGTTGAGGTCGTGGCCATGGGCGGTACCTAGACCGCGACGGGAGACGGGTGCTCAACCGGGTCTATGGCCCCGTCCAGCGCATCGTTCACGTTGATCGAATTGACGACGTTGCGCCTCGAGAGCCGGAAGATGAGGGCTAGGTAGGCGGCGGCGACGAATGCGAGAACGATGACGCCGAATGTGCCCCCGATGGCGTGGGCGAAGAAGTACGCGATGGCACCAGCGAGTCCGGCGGCAGGCAGGGTGATGACCCAGGCCAGCGCGACGTGGCCGACCAGTCGCCAGTGCACCGGGTGATTCGGGGTGGCGGCGCCGACGCCGACGATTGATCCAGTGGCGACGTGCGTCGTCGAGAGGGGCAGACCCAGGTGCGACGACGTCAGGATGACCGCGGACGACGCAATCTGGGCGGCGAAACCCTGCTGCGGTGTGAGGTGGTGGAATCCATTGCCCATGGTTCGGATGATCCGCCAGCCCCCGAAGAGCGTCCCGAGTCCAATCGCCACCGCGCAAGCCACGATCACCCAGACCGGCGTCGACGAGTTCGCCGACAGGCTGCCGTTAGCAATCAAGGCCAGCGTGACGACGCCCATGGTCTTTTGCGCGTCGTTGGTGCCGTGCGCCAATGAGAGCAGTGACGACGAGCCGATCTGGCCAATTCGAAAACCCCACGTCGAGGTATGGGCGTCGACCTTCGAGGTCAATCGGCGCGCAGCGATCACGGCGACCGCGGCGGCCACGAGCGCCACGAAGGGTGCGAGACCAGCGGGGATGATGACCTTCGACACGAGTCCGTGCCAGAGGACCGAGTGTCCGCCACTCATCACCAGCATCGCTCCGATCACGCCGCCGATCAGGGCGTGGCTCGAACTCGACGGGATCGCGAAGTACCAGGTGGTGACGTTCCAGCAGATCGCCCCAATGAGTCCCGCGAATATGACCGGAAGTGTTACGAGGTTCTGAGCGACGAGAGCACTCGCAATCGTCGCGGCCACTTTGATGGAGAGGAAAGCACCGACGAGGTTCAATACCGAGCACATCGCCACTGCGGTCCGGGGCTTGAGAGCTCCGGTCGCAATGGTCGGGGCGACGGCGTTCGCAGTGTCGTGGAAGCCGTTCGTGAAGTCGAACGCCAGGGCGACACCCACCACGATGAGCAACAGGAGCATGTTGTGCATGGCTCCTTACTATCAGCCGAATTCCCGCGACTCCCCGAAAAAATCCCGAATGCACGCACATTTGTCACAGATTTAACCTTCGGATAACCATGGCCGAATTCGGCGCGTGAACCGGCGACCGATCAGGACGGACCCGTCGGCCGATAGCTCAACCGTCGGGCCACACATTGAGACGAAGGGGGCCCTCCTAGACTGAGGACGTCAGCCACGCAAAGGAGCCCGCATGCGAATCGGCGTTCTCACCGCAGGAGGCGACGCCCCCGGTCTGAACGCCGCGATTCGGGCCATCGGCGAGATGGCGGTACGCGACGGCCACGAGGTCATCGGCATCGCCAACGGGTGGGCCGGACTCGCCACCGACTACGCCGGCAAGTCGTTGGGGGCCGAGGAGCTGCGCGGCGTCATTGCCCAGGGCGGCACCCTGCTCGGCACCGCACGCTTCGACCTCGACAACCCTGCCGGAGGTCGCGACCGGGTCCTGACGGCAATCGACGAGCACCTCGACGCCCTCGTCGCCCTCGGCGGCGACGGCACGCAACGGATCTCCACCTGGCTCGCCGATCGGGGAGCCCCGATCGTCGGCGTGCCCAAGACCCTCGACAACGACCTGCAGGGCACCGACTACTGCATCGGGTTCGACACTGCGATCAGCATCGTGGCCGAGTCGCTCGACCGCCTCTACACGACCGCCGCCTCGCATCACCGGGTAATGGTCGTCGAAACGATGGGCCGGTCGACCGGGTGGGTGGCGGCGATGGGTGGCCTCGCCGGCGGCGCCGACTTGATCGTGATCCCGGAGTTCCCCGTCACCATGCGAGAGATCGTCGACCACCTCGACCGTCGTCGCAGTGCCGGGCTGGCCTTCTCCATCGTCGTGGTCGCCGAGGGCGTCAACCTCTCGACGCTCGGCGGCGTCGAGGCGAACGAGCTCACCTCGGAAGGAATCGGCGGCGTGCGTCTCGCCACCCGCGGCGTGGGGCAGTTCGTGGCGTCCAAGATCGAAGAGAGCGGCGACTTCGAAGTGCGCACCACGGTGCTGGGTCACCTGCAGCGCGGCGGCAGCCCCACCGCGCATGACCGCATCTGGGCCACTCGCGTCGGCGCCGGCGCTTACGAGGCGGTCATTGCCGGCAAGTTCGGCATGATCCCCGTCGTGCGCGACGACAGCGTCGTGCTGGCGCCACTGGCCGAGGTCTCCGTCGGGCGTCGCAAGGTGCCCCGCGAAATCTACGACCTCTGCGCGATCTTCTTTTAGTCGCGAACTCACCACCGACGGGGTCGCCAGCGTCCCGGGCCACAGTGACCAGGGGCCGGCACCAACAGTTGGTAAACCCGGCTTAGAGTTGGGCCCAGAGGGACAAGGAGGCATTAATGCTGATCTCGACAATGAACGATCTGCCGGGTTACCGGATCACCCGTGTGATCGGCGAGGTGAACGGGCTGACCGTGCGGACTCGCAACGTGGGCGCGCAGATCGGCGCCTCACTGAAGGCGCTCGGCGGCGGCGAACTTCGCGGTCTAACGAAGCAACTTCAAGAAGCGCGGGCCGAGGCCCTCTCTCGCCTCTCCGAGGCGGCAACCGCCGCCGGCGCGACCGCGGTGCTCGCGATGCGTTACGACTCGAACGAACTGGGTCAGACGTTCCAGGAGATCCTGGCCTACGGGACCGCCGTCGTCACGGAGCCGATCACCTGACCTGAACGAGACCACCGACTAGTCAGAGAGTCCCTTGCTACCACTGCTCACCACCGCCCAGATGCGCGAGGCCGACGCCGTCGCGGTGGAGAAGCGCGGCGTCGAGTCGCTGGTCCACGCCGCCGGCACGGCCGTCGCGCTCGAGGCCAAGCGGATGCTAGGCCGGGTCTATGGTGCGCGGGTCGCGGTCATCGTGGGGCCGGGACTCAACGGGTCCGATGGGCGTGTCGCCGGGTCGTGGCTGCGCTTGCGCGGTGCCCTCGTCACGGTCGTCGACGTCGCGGTGCAGCCGACGACCCTCGACGGATTCGACCTGGTCATCGACGCCGCATTCGGACTGGGCTGCTCGCGTCCGTACGCGGCGCCGAAGATCGCGCCCGGCACTCTGGTACTCGCGGTCGACCTGGTCTCAGGCGTAGTCGCCGATACGGGCGAAGTCCTCGGAGCGCCACTCGCCGCCGACGTGACCGTCGCACTGGGCGCTTTCAAGCCGGCGCATTTCGACGGCCCCTCGTCCGCCCTGGTCGGAGAGTTGCGCCTAGCCGGTCTCGGCATCGTTCCGGAGTTCGCCGACGGCGTCATGGAGGACCGCGACCTCGCGGAACTATTACGCGGAGACGTCAATGACCACAAGTGGCGCCACGCCGTCGCGGTCATCGCCGGATCGGTCCTCATGCCCGGCGCCGCGGAGTTGGCCGTGCGCGGGGCTCTGGCCGGGGGCGCCTCAATGGTCCAACTCGCTAGTCGCGGCGACATCGACGGTCTCGTCCACGTTCCCCCCGAGGTGGTCCGCGCCGGCGACGACGTCGACCGACGCTGTCGCGCCGTCGTCGCCGGGCCGGGTCTCGGTCCGGACGCCTCGTCGTGGTTGGCCGAGCGGCTCACGGGAATTCCCGCTCCCGTCGTGCTCGACGCCGACGGGCTCGACCGCGCCCTGATTCTCGCGGCAAACGTGAGCGACGGCCGTTGGGTCCTCACCCCCCACACGGCCGAGTTCGAGCGCCTCACCGGCGGGGTCCTCCCCGCCATGCGGTTCGACGC
>JAYVZV010000126.1:0-2864 GCA_043782995.1 Acidimicrobiales bacterium
CGGCGCCGCACCGAGGTCGGCCTCCTCACCGTCCGCTTCGCTCGCATCGTCGCGGTGCTCTAACCACCGGCCATCGCCCCGATGACGAAGAACGGCTCCTGGCCGTTCGCCACCGCTTCGGGCAGGGGGCTGTCCGGGGACTCGTGTGACAGGTCCAGCTCGCACGCGAAGAACCTGATGAAGGGGCGACGCTGCTGGGTCGCGGGATCACGGATGGTGCCGCGCAGAGCTGGGTACTGAGCCTCGAGCGCGTCGATGAGATGGCGCGACGTCGGCGTCCCGGGGACCTCGAGTTGGACCTCTCGCGAGACGAGGGCGAGGACCTTGAGGTGTGCCGGGAGTACGACGCGAATCACGGAATCGTTTGAACTTCGACCGAGAGGACCGCAGGCAAGTCGCGCACGATCGCCTCCCAGTGGTCGCCGCCGTCGGGCGACACGTAGACCTGGCCCCCGGTGGTCCCAAAGTAGATGCCGCACTCGTCCAACGTGTCGACCGCCATGGCGTCGCGCAGGACGTCGACGTAGCAGTCCCGTTGAGGCAGTCCATTGGTGAGCGCCTCCCATTCGCCGCCCCCGGTTCGGCTGCGGTAGACGCGGAGCTTCCCCTCCGGAGGGAAGTGCTCGGAGTCGCTGGTGATGGGCACCACGTAGACCGTCTCGGGCTCGTGCGCGTGCACGTCGATGACGAAGCCAAAGTCGGAGGGCAGGTTGCCGCTGACCTCGTACCACTGCTCGCCCGCGTCGTCGCTTCGCATGACGTCCCAGTGCTTCTGCATGAACAGGACGTCGGGCTTAGACGGGTGCATCGCGACGTGATGGACACAGTGCCCTTCGAAGGCGTCGGGGTCGGGAATCTCGCCCGAGCTGAGACCCCGATTGAGCGGACGCCACGTCGTTCCGGCGTCGTCACTTCCGAACACGCCGGCCGCCGAGATGGCGACAATGATGCGCCTCGGATCGCTCGGATGGACGATGATCGTGTGCAGGCACATACCGCCGGCCCCGGGCTGCCAGGACGACCCGGTGGAGTGAGTTCGCAGTCCTGACAGCTCGCCCCAGCTGAGCCCGCCGTCGGTCGTCTGGAACAACGCGGCGTCCTCCACCCCGGCCCACACCGTGTCGGGATCGGTGCGCGAGGGCTCGAGGTGCCACACCCGGGCAAACTCCCACGGATGGGGAGTCCCGTCGTACCACTGATGCGTCCCGGTCTCGCCGTCGTAAAGGAACTGATTGCCCACCGGACTCCAGGTTCGGCCACCGTCGTCGGAGCGCTGGATGACCTGGCCGAACCAGCCCGATGACTGCGAGGCGTAGATCCTGTCCGCGTCGGCCGGCGAACCCTTGACGTGGTAGACCTCCCACCCGCCGAAGAGGGGACCCTGCACCTCCCAGCGGTCGCGCTGGCCGTCGGCCTGCAGGATGAATGCACCCTTTCGAGTGCCGACCAGGACCCGAACTCCGCTCATCGTCCGCCCTCTCTCGGTTCGTTCGTTCTTTTCAACGACTCAGAGTATCCGCCGCACCTCTCGCGGTCCGGGGATTCAGACATCGTTTCCGGCCACGGCGCTTCCACACTGATGGCGGGGTGTTGACGAAACTCCTCGCGCCCAAGTGGAGTAAGGCCTCCGAAATCGGCCAGTCTCTGCCGCCGCACTGTTTTGGGCAATTTGGTCACACACTCTTTGCTCATCGAGATTTCCCCGGATAGGCCGCTGGGCGACGACCATGCGCCAGATGCGGAGGCCGACCGCATTTGGCTAGCAACTATGGCGGACCCGTTGGGTCGCCGGCTACAGGTGCTAATCAGTGGCCCGTTTCAACAGGTCTGGCCTCCAGTGCTGGCGGTTACCTGACTAAGCCTGGCGCACGGAACGCGGTGTGACCGGCCCGATACTGAGCAGCGGCGGCTGAAGGAGCGAGCCATCGATTGGCCGCCCACCGTATTGCACCATCCAAGTTGGCAAGACTCATACTTGCTCGTGAACTCGTACTATGTTAGACATAACTAATAGTGATAGATACTCCAACGCGAAATCGACGTCATGAACGCCATGTGGCGACGCGATCGGAAATCTTAGAGGCTTCGTGGGGGCTAGTTCGAGAGAACGGATTATCTGGGTTGGCGCTTAGAGACATCGCCGCCAAGGTGGGAATGCGAGCACCGTCGTTGTATTGGTACTTCGAATCCAAAAATGCGATCTACGACGCGATGTTTGCCGAAGGTAATCGCACGCTGCTCGATCAGATGGATTCCGAAGAAGTGCCAACGAATCTGCGGGCGCTGCTGCATCGATTGGCGTCGGTTTTCGTGCAGTTCGGCGTGCACGACGCTGCTCGGTTTCAACTGATGTTTCAGCGGACGATCCCGGGTTTCGTGCCGTCTCCCGAGTCCTACGCGCTGGCGACTGAGGTGGTTGAGCGTTCACGGGGATGGTTCGCCGCTTCGGGATTCACCAATCCAGCCCACTTCGACCTATGGACGGCGCTGGTCAGTGGCCTCGCGTCCCAGCAGCTGGCCAACGATCCCAGTGGAGACCGGTGGCAACGCCTCATCGATGACGCCGTCGACATGTTCGCAAACTTCGTCCTCAAAACACCAACAAATAGGAGCAGCACATGATCACCACTCCCACCGAGTCCGAGTCGTTCGGAATCATTAGTCACGAAGCAGCGATGAACCTCGCGGCGATTGAAATCGGACGATTGATTGAATTGGTAGACCACCTACGTCCCACCGACTGGTCGCTACCAACTGATTGCGATGGATGGGATGTGAAGGCGTTGCTGTCTCACCAACTCGGTGCCATGGAAGGCAGTGCGAGCTTACGAGAGTTCGTGCGTCAGTACTTGGTCGCCACCAAC
>JAYVZV010000127.1:0-69276 GCA_043782995.1 Acidimicrobiales bacterium
ATCTTCCAGAGCAAGCTCCTTGGATTCCGTTCGACTTGCATGTGTTAAGCACGCCGCCAGCGTTCATTCTGAGCCAGAATCAAACTCTCCATCAAGATCCTTCAAGGACCGAAATCCCCTACGAATCAGAGAGCCAGATGGGTGACTCTAATACCCACCTGACGACAACGAGTACCACGGGGTGGCCTCGCTGCCTACTGCATACTTCTTTTGACGAACGACGCGTCCTGTTAGATCAGTCCATCGTCGCCCGTACTGGCTTTTGGCTCTCGTTCTTCCGTTTTCAAGGAGCGACGACACACACGACCGAAGTCGGAGGTGCGAAGTACACCATCTCGGGATTGCTCCCTCGAATCTGCGGCCGAATTACCCGGTCACAGGGATGCCTACCTTATCAGCGCCGTCTGCCAAGGTGCAAATCGCACCCGGCCGCGGTCTCTGTGGTGGGACACCCATGATAGCAGAAACGACCACCTCCCATCGCTGCCCTGAACGTCCAAGCCCGACTGGCCCGTGGCGGAGACCGATCATTACTGACCGGTCGCGCCCGACTTCGCCCCCGACTCAATCGAGTCGGTCTCAACCACCAAAGAAGTAACCCAGCGGCCTAGTCGGATAGGTGCCCGAACGGCCCGGCAGGACCGGATACACGAAGATCCGACCGCACCAGTAGAAGAGACTGTTCGATCTAGCGCGAACCCTCACGACGCCCGCCGAATCCGGCGGCGTCACGATCGAAGCGCTAAGGACCAGCGCCAGTACGGGTTTTCCTAGAGAGTGCGACGGGTTCATGGTGCCACCGTAGCGAAGTCACTCGTCGGCGGCTCCTACTCGACGGTCGCGTACTCGACGAAGGCGCTGAGGGTCCCGATGAGGCGCATCTCGTCGATCGTTCGGGCGCGCGAATTCAACAGTTCCTCGGTGCACACGAGGTAGGCCAAGCACCTCGCCCGGCTTACCGCCACGTTCAGACGGTTGCGAGAGAAGAGGAATTCGGGACCCCGGGGCATGTCGGAACCCGACGAGGTAGTCATCGTGAAGAAGACGACCGGCGCCTCTCGGCCTTGGAACCGGTCTACGGTGCCCACCCGGACGCGCTCGAGCCCCCGGGTGGCCCCGAACCTCGCTTCGAGCAGGCGGACCTGGTCGTTGTAGGGCGCCACGACCATGAAGTCCTCCGCCCCGAGCGACGCCTCCTTCCCGTGCTGGTCGACCCACGGCGTGCCGATCATCTCGAGAATCTTCGTGCCCACCAGTGAGGCCTCCTCCTCGGACTCGGTCGAACGCTCGGCGTGGTGGGCCTCGATCCAGCGCAGTCCCGTGCCGAACGCGGTTCCCTGTTGGGCACACGACGCGTGGCTGGTGAGTCGGCCCTCGTAGATCTGATTCGAGATGAAGCGACAGACGTCGGGGTGCATCCGTCGTGTCTCAGTGATGAAGACCCCCTCGCCTGGCGAGATGGTGGCGCGCTCGCCAAGAATGTGCTCCAGTACGCTCGCCCCGGACCCACCGGGATGCTCCGCCTGGGAGACCTGCGCCAGCTGCAGTGGGTCACCGAGCAGGATCAGGTTGCGCGCGGCGTTGGCCGAGGCCACGGCGTCGGCCAACGCGAGCTGACCGGCCTCGTCGACGATCAACACGTCGACCGGGAACGGCCGCATGCCCGGGCGAGCCCACAGCCACGTGGTACCGGCCACGAGGTTGTAATCGTCGCTCTCAACCTCGGCGGCGACGTTGGAGTAGCGAACTCCCTCGAGGGCGCGGGACTTGGGTTTCGCGGAGCGTCGGATGGCGCGCAGCAGGTGGAGGTCGCCCTTCTCAACGAAGACGGCGTGGGTCGCCTGGAGCAGGTTGTCGATCGCCGCGTGACTCATGGCGGTGATCCCGACGCGCTGGCCGGACTTCACGAGTTCGTGGATGATGTGCGAACCGCTGTAGGTCTTGCCGGTGCCCGGCGGCCCCTGGATTGCGACGTAGCTTTCGTCGAGGTGGCCGACCCATTGGAGCGACTCGTCGAGGTCGTCGGAGAAGCTGCCACCCTTCGGACCGTGCCCGGCCGTGAAGCGGGGACGTTCGCGCGCCAGCAACGCCATCGACACGCGGCTGGGGCGATCGCCCGTCGCGGGGTGCAGGATCTGCTCGGCGAGGTGGACGAGCACGCCCGGCTTCTCCATCGGGCCGATGTAGTCGTCAATCGTCACAACCGAGGGCAATCCCCCGGCCTCGTCGTGACGCTCGCGCCACCGCATCGCCAGCTCGCGCCTCTCGAGGTCGATCGAAGGCAGGTACCCGTATCCCCGCTCTACGCCCACGCCAGTGAAGAGGACGCGGCGCTTCTCGGCGAAGGCACCGTTCACCGGTTGCTCGGGCCACTTGAAGAGGGCGTTGCGCGCCGGGGTGCCCCGACTAATGACGTCCTCGAAGCCCCGAAACGTGAGGTTGGCGATGAAGTCGGGGTCACGGTACAGCGAGTTGAACTCCGAGGCCGCCTGGGCGAACTTGGGCTCGGTGTTCGCGACGCGCTCGCGGCGCCAGTAGTTGAGCAGATCGCCCAGCAGGTGCTCGGGACTCTCCTCGGCGAACGCCTTCAGCCCTTCGATGAGCTGATCGGTGTCGAATTGACGCTCCTCCTCCTTGAGGACTGCGTCGCGCCACGCGGCTCCGGCGGGCCGTTGCTCTGCCAACCAGTCGCGCAGCGCTCTCGTCGCCGCGACGTCGTCCTCGTTGTAGCGAGCGATGTTCTCGAGCAGGTCGTCGTCTCTGGAGTGCATGTACTGCTCGTAGACGACAACGGCACCGGCGCCTTGCTCGATGCCGCCGCGACGCTCGAAGGAAGCGAGGCGCTCGAGGTGCTTGAGTCCGTAGGATTCAGTGCCCACCAGCAGGGCGTTCTTCGAGATTACGTAGAGGTCGACGAAGAGTCCCGTCTCCACGAGCGTCGTGAACAGTCCCTCGCTCGGGGTCCCCTTCGTCAGGCGTTCCAGCGACGAGCGCTCGGTATGGTTGTAGTGATAGACGTGCATGCCCGGGTGCCGTTGACGGCGCCGGTCGAAGAACTCAACTAGCCCCTTCACCATTTTCGCCTGGTCCTCGAGGTCGTGGGCCCAGCGCGCGTCGTAGGCCCAGCAATGGCGCCGATCCAGGTAGTAGAGGCCGGCGAGGAAGAACAGATCGTGTTGGGGGGTCCAGAAGGGGTGACCCTCGAAGTCAAAGAAGACGTCGCCGTCGTCGGGACTCGGAAGGAGGTCGAAGCCGTGACCGAAGACCGGGTCGTCGGAGGGCGTGACGAGCTCGAAGGCGGGCGGATCGTCGGGACGGCGGCGCGAGCTCAGTTGCAACGCGGCCTGGCGGTGCAGCCGCTCGAGGTTCTCGTCGTGCAGCTCGGGCACCGGCTCGCGGCGCCCGGCCAGATCGACGAGCGTGCGCACCCCTACAGCCTCCAGGGCAGTGCGCTCGGGTGGGCGAATGTTGGCCACGTAGACGAGCGAGTCCTCGGCGCGCCACCGTGCGACGCACACCTGATTGAACTCGCAGTAGTCGCAGTGGTCGCACGGCACCGGCGTGGTCCCGACGATTTCGTCCTGGTCGAGCAGGTGGGCCAGCTGGCGGCGCAGTCGGCGCCAGTACGGCCGGTACTGTTCGACGAGCAGGGACTCCTGGAGTCCCGAGCCCAGCCATAAGTGCATCTCGCGTGGCGGTGCACCGCAGAGCTCCTCGAGCGCGTCGGCGTAGAAGCAGAGCTGCAGCACGTGACCGGGCTTGCCCTCGGTCCGGGTGAGTTTGGCGTCGATCGGTTCGTAGCGGCAATATCCGTCCGCGGGGTCGGCGACGCGAACCAGGAAGTCGGCGATGCCGCGGATTCCCTGGTGCACGAAGGGCATCTGATAGATGATGTCGTAACCCTCACGCGTCGGGTCACCGATCCGCTGGACCCACTGGAGGAACGTCTCGTCGGGGTTACGACCCGGCACTTGGTAGACCGAACGTCCCTCGTCCTCGAGCTCGAGTAGGCAGTGGCGTTCGTGTGCGGAGCCCTTCTCGATCAACAGGTCGGCCAACGATCCCAGGGGCCGGGGCTCGACTCGCAGCAGTCCAGAGTCGGCGCGATTACGAAGTGAGAGGAAGTGGGCGCACTCCAGCCACGCGGTGATCTTCGAAGGGGTAATCAGTCGTTCAACCATGCATCCTCAGACTAGGTTTCCTCCGTGACGCCACTCGCCCACGTCAATACCATGATTCAGTGGTGTGACATCGACGCGGGCTCCGCTCCCGGTTAAGACGGTGACCCCCCTGTTGCTCACAAGGCGATTGGCTACTTCCAGATTTTCACTGCGACCCGGGCGGAGACGTCGCAACGATCCGTCGCAACGGAATGCCCAGGGCACTCCCCCGCCAACGTCTCGCCAGATTGACCGCCCGTTCGTAGTGGGCCGCATCGACCTCCGGAAGGTAGAGCGAGCGAATGAGTAGTCGGGCGTGATGTTCAGTCTCAACTTCGTAGTTGAACCGAGAACATTGATTGCTCACAATGCCGAAGCCGAACTGGCGCAACAACACCTCAGGAATATTGAGCATTGGAGACGGGGGAAAGAAGGCGGCTATTCCCAAGGATCTTTGTAGTCGCCAGTAGCGCAGTCGGTCCCGGTTGGTCAGCGGCTTCGCTGACGGCAGCAGCAGTCGTAGTGATCCTCCGGGTCGCAGTACCCGAAGGATCTCGGTAACCGCTGCGTCGAGATCGACGGCCAGCATGAGGGACATCGAGCACAAGACCGTGTCCACGGACATTCGACGGATCGGTAGGTTCTCGAAGAGGCCTTGCACCAATGAGCCAGACTTCGCCGCGGCAGCGGCCTCAAGCTCAACGACGCTTCTGTCGACCCCGATCCATTGTCCGCTGATCAGCGGTGCGGTCGGACCGTCACCACATCCGAGGTCCACGACCACGTCGCCGCTGTTGACGCCATCGGCCAGCCATTCGTAGGGGGTCTGTCCACGACAGATGGCAGCCTTCAGAACCTCCCCGGTGGCACCGGCAGAACTTGAGTGGAACCGTTCAATTTCGTCCGTCCATTTACCGCGGTCGATCATGACCGTCTCGCCGCATTGTCCCGCGCCAATTCCGCGTCCATCTCGCACCAGATGGCGTCGAGCCACGCAATGAACTCGACGTCACTACTCGGGATCTCCGACCTCGGGTATCTGGTCGCCGTCACCCTCACCGTCAGATCCAACGGCGCGTCAGACCCGAGTGTCCGGAAAGTGGGAACGGCGTCGAAGCCGAAATGGTTGATCACGACGAGGTCGGCCCCGGGAGATGCTTTGGTGAGTGCCAGTAGTCCCGCGGGTCGTGGCGGCAAAAGATGGGAGAGACCTTTGAGCCTTTCGGCTCGCACCGGATTGGTGGTCGCTAGGCGCTCAAGGCTTCGAGCCAACAACGCGGGACGGAAGAGTCGACTCTCGGGAAAGATTACCGCGACCGTGTGCTCGTCCAATCCTTCTGCCATCGGCCGCAACCGCTCCGCAGCGTCCGGAGCACCATCTCGAACAATGAAGACCGAGCCGGTCCGCTGGTACAGGAGGTCGAAACCGGGATCGGCCAGTAGTTCCGCCATGATCACCCCCCGGGCCAGACAGCCTCGACGCTGGTAGAGCAGGGACGGCAACGATGAGTCGAACAGGTGCACGTGTCGACTGATGACGATCGCCGGACCGCGACCGAGCTGGTCGTCGCTCTGGGGATCGATGCCTACCCGGATGCCCAGGAGCTGGTCCGCTCGGCGTGCCAGGGTCCTGATGGACCAGGCCTGCAAACTCGCGTGCCGACGGCGCGATCTCTCGGAATCCAGTGATCGACCGAAGCGAGCCAGGATCCACAGCGGTCCGGCGAGGAAGATCTCCACGCTGTCGTTGAACAGATACTGCAGGACGAAGCCGTAGACCCTCAACAGTGGCAGACGCCTTCGTCCTCTGACAATGTCGAAAATGACCAGGAACGGCACCGCCAGGGGAAGGATCACCAGAGCGACGATCGTCGCGGCGAGCATCGCCGGGACCGTTTTGGCGCGACGTCTCCATCGACTCGACGTTGTCTCTCCCGAAACTGGCGTCGGCGTCGGCGTCGTCACGTCGCTCCTTCGCCCAGGTCAGCGTCGGACGCCGCGAGGCCAGCGGCAAATCTGCGAAGCCGATCAATCGGCTCGGCGGGGACTTCATGGCGCCGCCGAGCTAGGGCTGACTTGACCTCCCGGAACGACTTCTCATCGAGACCGCATCGCCGGCACTCGCCCAAATGACCGGCCACCAGCGCACGGTGCGAGGTATCCAGCTCCGCGTCGAAGTACTGCTGGAGGACCCGGGCGACCTGGACGCACGAGGCGCCACCCTTTTTGGCGAACATTTCGGGTCGAATCTCTCTCATTCTCATTTCACCGCTACTCCTTCTCTCGACGTACTCTCAATCTTCTCACGCAATCGAACGCGAGCTCGGTGGATCCTGCTCGTGACGGTGGCGACCGGTATCCCGAGCGCGCGTGCTGCTTCGTCGTAGGTGAAGGCTGAGATGTTCACCAGCTCCACCACTTGTAGCAGCTTCGGAGACAGCGCTCGCAGCGCCGCTTCGACGTGCTGATCGAACCCGCGAGAAAGCAGCGCCGAGTCCGCGCCCGGGCTCGTGCCCATCGCGAGTGCACCTTCGGCGCAACGAACGGGATCGATCGGTTCAGGCCTCCGGCGTCTATTGCGATTGTGATGGGTGTGGCGCAGGATCGTGAGGAGCCACGCCCTCGGGTATCGACCGTTGAAACCCAGGATGCCCTGGAGGGCTCGCAGCAGCGTGTCCTGCAAGAGATCCTCGGCCTCATGATGATTCCGGGTCATCGCCATCGTGGCCCGCCAGAGAAACGGGATCTCGGGCGACACGACCGACTCGAAGGTTGGTCGCTCTGCACGACCATCCTCAACGCCGGACGCGGGTGCGCGAGACATCATCTCTCCCCGAACCTGACTCGGCACCGCTCCATGCTCAACGGCTGAACCAACACGAACCGACATCACGAGCGCATAGCCAATGTGCAACGTGGAACTCCATATAGTCTCAATCCCCTCCCGTACCCCAATCCTTCCATCGGATCAAATGCGGAGCAGAGAATTCCGGTCAGCCGAAGGGAACGATTCTTCGACGCGGAGGATTTCGGTTGGTGACGAGCACCGTGCTCGGCCAAAAGGAGCAAGATGTCATCCAAACAGTTCTCGATTCCCCGGACCACCACCTTGCAGCAAGCCCTGCGAGGTGCCGTCGCCGGCATGATCGGAGGCTTGATCATGGCGATGTTCGCCTTGATCGCCTCACTCACTTATCAACACCACGGATTCTTCACGCTTGTTCCACATCTCATCCCTCGTCGGTAACCCGACCGCCATGATGACCTCCATGCAGCAAGCGATGGCCGGGCACTCATTCTGGTTCACCCCTGGTGCGGCCATCATCGGGCTCTTGATCCACATGTTGACCGGTGCCACGTATGGCGTGATGTTCGTGCTGGCCACCCAGAGGGTTCGCCCACAGAACCTCGTGCCGGTAGGCACCGCTTACGGCTTGATCGTCTTCGCCCTGTCCTCGGACTAACCCTTTACGTTCTGCGGCGTTCTACGGTCCAAGTTGGGAGCTCGACGCTACGAAAGAGCCAGAGGCAGAGCGCGTAGTCCGCGGCAGGGACCGGGCCCCACAACACCCAGCCCCCGGGTGGGCTGGAGGACCTGATCCCCGCCCGACGGCCATGCCGTACGACATTGGCTGATATTCGCGGCCACGTAGCCACCACCACATAATCGATGCAACCGAAGCGCTCGCGTGGAAACTTCTGACGCCCATCGAGTCGTGGTCAAGCGACTCATTGGCGACTGCGACGCCGAGGGTTCGCGTACGATCGAACTGAAGTACTCGATCAGTGCTACGTCAGGTAATTGACACTGCTCGCCTAGTGACATCACCCGTCGCGCTCTACGCGAAATCTCCGAATGGACGTCACGCCGAGCCAGTGCCCGTCGATGTCGCTCGCCATCATTGCGACGAAGCTCTAATGGCAATTCTGGAGACATTTCATGGTGCGTTCCCGGTAGACCTCTCCCAAACCAATCAAGGGATGTCCATCCTTCTCAGGTCAGGCGGGCTTAATGACTGTCATAGGTCGCCAAGCCAACTGGAACGTGCCATCAACTCATCGATAGAGAAGCGGGGATTCTCGTGGTGACCGAGCCAATTAATCGAGATCTAACCGTCACCCCTAGCTTCGTCGTACACGACCGCGCACTACTGAGAGTTCACCCGCTCAACCTTGGTGTGGGGCTTTAGAGCCGCTGCGCCGCCGCCCTTCGGGCGACCATAAGTCGATCGGTCTGCGCCGCGCTCGCCGCCGGTCCCGAGGCTCCGGGCGAGCGTCGACGCTTCAGCGCCTCGCCGGGAGCGAAGAGTGGTGCGAATTGCTCTGTCGCAGGGTCGCCGCGGACCACCTCGGCGAAGGGCCTCCCTTGCGCCACGGCCTCGCCGACCAGTCGGCCCACCAATTCGTGCGCCTGGCGAAAGGCCATGCCGCGCTCAACGAGCGACTCGGCGACGTCGATCGCCACCTGAAACTGGTCGTCGGCCGCCGCGCGAGCGACGTCGGCGTGGAACGTCATTGACCGGTACGCCCCGGTTATCGCCTTCAGCACGAGCAGGACCTGGCGCACCGAGTCGAAGAGCGGCTCCTTGTCCTCTTGCAGGTCGCGGTTGTACGACAGTGGCAGACCCTTCAGCGTGACGAGCAGTCCCGTGAGGTTGCCCACCAGTCGGCCGCTCTTGCCTCGGGCCAGCTCGGCAACGTCGCTGTTCTTCTTGTGGGGCAGCATCGACGAGCCCGTCGTGAAGGCGTCGCCGAGCGTGGCGAAGCCGAACTCCGACGTCGTCCAGAGCACCAGCTCCTCGCCCATCCGTGAGAGGTGGACGCCGACGAGCGCCACGTCGAACAGCGTCTCGGCAACGAAGTCGCGGTCGCTCACCGCGTCCATGGAGTTGGCGAACGGTTCGCCGAAGCCCAGGGTGGCCGCGGTGAAAATCGGTTGGATCGGCAGGGAGGAGCCGGCGACCGCGCCGGCGCCGAGCGGCGAGACCGAGAGGCGTTTGCGCGCGTCGAGCAGTCGATCGACGTCGCGCAGCAGCGCCCAGGCGTGGGCCTGGAGGTGGTGGGTCAAGAGGACGGGCTGGGCCCGCTGCAGGTGGGTGTAGCCGGGCAGGCAGGCCCCGCCGTGGGCCTCGCCCACCTCCACGAGGGCGTCGACCAATTCGAGGCAGCGGCGAGCGACCTGGGTCAGCGCGTCACGGGTGTACAGCCGCAGCGTCGTGGCCACCTGGTCGTTGCGGCTCCGCGCGGTGTGGATCTTCGCGCCCACGTCGCCGGCCAACTCGGTGGCGCGTCGTTCAATGGCCATGTGGACGTCCTCGTCGTTCGGGTCCCGCACGAAGATGCCCTGATCGAACTCGGACTCGATCTGGTCGAGGGTGCCGATCAGCAGCGCGCACTCGTCGGAGTCCAGCAGCCCCACCTCGAGCAGCCCCCGCACGTGCGCTCGCGAGCCCGCGATGTCGTGGGCGTAGAGGACGTGGTCGAAGGAGAAGCTCTCCGAGAGGTCCCAGAGGGTCGAGTCCATCGACGACGTGAACCGCCCCTTCCAGAGCGTCATGACGTCGGGGGCGTGGCGTTCTTCGCGCCCTGACGTGCGGCCCAGGTCTTCACGCCGAGGCCGTAAATCTTGACGTAGCCCTCCGAGTCGGCGTGACGGAAGGTGTCGGCCGCGTCGTAGGTCGCCAGGCCGTAGTCGTAGAGCGCCGCGGGGCTGCGCCGCCCGACGATCCGCATTAGTCCCGGCGCCTGGAAGAGCAGCCGGACGTCGCCGGTCACGTGGCGCTGGGTGTCGGCCATGAAGGAGTCGAGGGCCTCTTTCAGCGGCGAGAACCACATACCGTCGTAGACGAGCTCAGCCCAGCGCGACTCGAGGCGCACCTTCTCGTGGTGTAGGTCACGTTCCAGAACCAGGTCCTCGAGATCGGAGTGGGCGGCGATCAGGGCGAGCGCCGCGGGGCACTCGTAGACCTCGCGGCTCTTGATACCGACCCGTCGGTTCTCCACCATGTCGAGCCGGCCGAAGCCCGTCGCGCCGGCCAGTGAGCTGAGCGTCTGAATGAGCTTGGCGAGGCGCATCTCGACGCCGTCAATGGCCCAGGGCAATCCCTCGCGGAAGCTGATCGTCAACTCGACCGGAACTTGCGAGGTCACCCGGGTCACCGTGTAGGGCTCTTCGGGCGGTGCGGCCCACGGGTCCTCGATGGCGCCGCACTCGATCGCTCGGCCCCAGAGGTTTTCGTCAATCGAGTAAATCTTCTCTTTGGTCGCCTTGATTGGAATCTCCCACTTCTCGGCGAAGTCCACCGAGTCGGCGCGGGTCATGCCCCAGTTGCGCGCCGGAGCCAGCACCTCGAGGTCCGGCGCCAGGGCGTGGGTGCCGACCTCGAATCGGACCTGGTCGTTGCCCTTGCCGGTGCAGCCGTGCGCGACCGCGTGGGCGTTGAACTTGCGAGCCTGATCGACGAGGTGACGCACTATCACCGGACGCGACAGCGCCGAGACCAGCGGGTACTTGCCCTCGTAGCGGGCGTTGGCGAAGATGGCCCGGGCGCAGAACTCCTCGGCCATCTCGTGGCGCGCGTCCACCAGCACGCAGTCGATCGCGCCGGCCGCGAGGGCCCGCGCCCGGACGTCGTCGAAGCTCTCCGAGCCGTCGTGTTCCTGGCCGACGTTCACCAGCACGCACACCACCTCGACGCCCCACTCCTCGATCATCCAGCGCACGGCGACCGACGTGTCCAGGCCACCGCTGTAGGCGAGCACCACCCGTTTGGTCATGACTGCCTCTTCTCGCTCGTCAATGGTTTCGATTCTTCCAGACCGGCGAGCGCCCGGAAGTCGGCGCACAGCGACGTACCGCCGCGCCGCTCGTGGGCGATCACCAGGATCGTGTCGTCGCCGGCGACGCTGCCGAGCACCCCGTCGAGGGCGCTGCGGTCGAGCGCCGAGGCGACGACGTGAGCGCAGCCGGGCGGCGTGCGCACTACTACGAGGTTCCCGGAGCTCTCGACCGAGACAACCCACTCCCCCATCATCCGGCGCAGGTGGTCGAGCGGCGCGTGGGTGACCTTCGAAGCCGTCGCCGTCACGATGCGCCGGGCGCCGTGCTCGTCGCGTACCTTGATCGTGCCGAGCTCCTGGAGGTCGCGCGTCACGGTCGCCTGGGTCGCACTGATTCCCTCGGATTGGAGTCGAGCCACGATCTGGGCCGCCGTCGAGATGACCTCTCGTTCGAGCAGCTCGCCGATCCGGTGTTGGCGCTGGGTCTTGGTCATGAAGGCTCCTCTTTGATCCACCGCAGCACGCCGAGCATCGCCGAGCGGCGGTGGAAGACCTGGCGCCACACGAGCGACGCGGTGCCGTCGAGCATCTCGTCGGTGATCTCGTCGCCCCGGTGGGCGGGCAGGCAGTGCAGCAGCACCGCCCCCTTCTTGGCGAACCTCATCAGCGCGTCGTCGACGCGGAAGTCAGCGAGGTCGAGGCGGCGCTGATCGGCCTCGTCCTCGTAGCCCATCGAGATCCACGCGTCGGTGTAAACGGCGTCGGCCCCCGTGACGGCCTCGGTCGCCGAGCCCGTGACTGTGAGGGTTCCTCGGCCTTCGACGTGGCCGGGGTCCTCCTCGCCACCCGGGCGCAGCTGGAACCCGAGGGGCGCGCCAACGCGAACGTTGACCCCGAGGCGAAGCAGCGCCACCGAGAGAGACCGCGTCACGTTGGTCGCGTCCCCGACGTAGGCGACCTCGAGCCCGGCCAGTCCGTGGACTTTGCCATCGGCGAAATGCTCGGCCAAGGTCAGGACGTCGGCCACGGCCTGGGTCGGGTGGGCCACGTCGCTCAACAGGTTGACGAGCGACATCCGGTCCCCGGTCGCGACGCGCATCCGCTCGAAGGTCTCGTGGTCGCGCACGCGCAGAGCGGCGATCGAGTACATCTGGGCCAGGGTCCGGCCAACGTCCTCGGCGCTCTCTCGGCTGTCGAGGCCGATCTCGTCGTTGCTAAAGAACGTGACGTATCCTCCGAGCTCGTGCACCGCCGTCGAGCTCGAGGCGCGGGTGCGCAGTGAGGGCCGCTCGAAGACGAGCGCGACACCCTGGCCCTTCAGCGTCTCGTCGTCCAATGCGGAGCAGGCGAGGTCGTAGACCGAGTCCAGATCCGAGTCCGACTGTCGATCGATGGCGATGAAGTGGCGGGTCATGGGAGTACCTCCGTCGTGGGGATCGATCGCGCGAGGGCGTCGCGCAGCGCGTGACGACGGGTGCCGTTGGCGAGGACGACTGCGCGAGCGCCGCCACCCAGGGCGTCGAGGGCGGCCGTCATCTTCGGGAGCATCCCATTGCGCACCGCGCCGACTCCAATCAGCTCGTGAATCCTCGCGCCCGTCACCGTGGCGAGCGCGGAGTCGCCGTCGTCGAGGGCCGCGCGCAATTGGTCGACGTCGCTCAACAAGACGAGCGTCGCCCCGAGAGCGCCGGCGACCGCCCCGGCGACGGTGTCGGCGTTGCAGTTAAGCAGTCGGCCCCCGTCGTCGACCGCGATGGAACTCAGCACCGGCGTCTGCGCGTTTTGCCACAGCTCGGTGAGCACCTCGCCACGGACCCTCACGTCACCACCCGCCCGTTCCCAGGGCGGTCCGAGCGACGTCGCACGCACCACCGAGTCGTCAGCCCCGCAGAGCCCGACGCTCGAGAGGCCGGCGGCATTGAGAGCCGCGACCACGTGCAGGTTGACACCGGCGAGGGCCATCGCCACGTAGCCCATCGTCTCGGGATCGGTCACGCGCAGCCCCTGCTCGAACCGGCTCTCGAGACCCACCGCCGCGAGCAGCGCGGCGATCTGGGGGCCTCCTCCGTGCACGACGACCACGCGGGTGCCGACCGCGCCAAGCGCCGTCACGTCGTTGGCCAGGTCGCACAGGACCGGCGAGTCGGGCGTCAGCCCGTCGAGGGCGTGTCCACCGAGCTTGACGACCACCCGGCTCACGGCGTCACTCCGGTCATCGGAAGTCCGAGGATCTCGTCGCGGCCGGTCGCGACATTCCACGCCTGGATCGCCTGACCGGCCGCACCCTTGACGAGGTTGTCGAGTGAGCTCATGGCCACCAGCCATCCAGTGCGCTGGTCGACGTGGGCGCTGACCAAACAGAGGTTGCTGCCGACCGGGTCCTTCAGTGACGGCGGGGTCTCGACGACGACGACGAAGGGGTCCGCCGCGTAGGTATCGCGTAGCACCTCGAGGGCGTCCGTCGTCGTGAAGGCGCTCGACGACACCGGTGCGTAAGCCGTGACCAGCATCCCTCGGGCGACCGGCACGAGGTGCGGGGTGAGGAGCACCTGCGCGCCGAGCTCCTGCTGGATCTCGGGGGTGTGACGATGGGTCGAGAGACCGTAGGCCTCTGCGCTGGCGGCCAGGCGCGAGAAGTGCAGCCGGTCGCTCGCGGCCCGTCCCGCGCCCGAGACGCCGCTCAACGCGTGAATGACGATGCCCCGACTCGAGACGAGGCCGCGGTCCAGGAACGGTCCGAGCGCCAGCGTGCTCGCCGTCGGGTAACACCCCGGCACCGCGATCAGCGTCGCGTCGACCAGATCGGCGCGGTGTCGCTCAACGAGGCCGTAGACCGCTCTCTTGAGCAGCTCCGGTGCGCCGTGCGCCGCGTGGTACCACGTGAGATAGTCGGCCGGATCCTTCAGCCGGAAGTCGGCCCCGAGGTCGACGACCGGGACGCCGCGCGCGAAGATCGACGGCACGAAACGCTGGCTGTATCCGTGGGGCAGGGCGAGGAAGACAACGTCGACGTCGGCCTCGACCCCGACCTCAGTTGGCTCGAATACGAGCGACGGGTAGGCGCCGGCGAGCGCCGGTACGTGCTCGGCGACCCGGCGGCCGGCGTGGGTCTCGCCGGTGGCCACCACGACGTCGAGGTCGGGATGCGTCGCGCACAGTCGAAGCACCTCGGCTCCCGCGTAGCCCGACGCTCCGATGACCGCGACTCTCATTATGCTATTTTATGCATACAAACTAGTAAAGATGCAAGTTTTGGGGCCACCGACTACTCTGGTCGCGATGACACGACGCGGCTGGGCCCTTTTCATGATGATGGCCGTCATCTGGGGGCTGCCCTATCTGCTAATCCGCGTCGCCGTGCGCCACCTCGACCCCGGGGTGCTCGTGCTGTTGCGCACGGCCCCCGTGGCAATTTTCTTCGCACCCATCGTGCTCGCCCAGCGCCAGTTCGCGCAGCTGTGGCGTCACCTGCGCTGGATCACCGTTTTTGGGATCATCGAATTCGGAATCCCCTGGTACCTCATGTCCACGGCCGAGCGCCACATCACCAGCTCGCTCACCAGCCTCCTGATCTGCGGCGTGCCCCTGTTCGCGGTCGCCGTCCAGAGTATCCGCCGGACCGAGGAGCACATCACGCGCCGGCGCTACCTGGGCCTCGCCGTCGGCGCGCTCGGCGTGGCTCTCCTCGTCGGGCTGGACCTTCGGGGCAGTTCGCTCACCTGGATCGCCCTCATGCTCGTCGTCTGCCTCGGCTACGCGATCGGACCGGTGATCCTCGCCACGAAGTTGGCCGACGTGCCGGGCGTCGTAGTGGTGGCCGGGGCGAGCGCCGTGGTCGCGCTCGGCTGGGTCCCCTGGGACGTTGCGCACTGGCCGAGCCACATCTCGTCGGAGACGTGGAGCTGCGTGGCGGTGCTCTCAGCGGTCTGCACCGCGGGGGCCTTCCTCATCTTCTTCGAGCTCGTCAAGGAGGTGGGCGCCACCCGATCGGTCGTGGTGACCTACTTCAATACCGCGATCGCCGTCGTGCTCGGCGTCATCGGGCTCCACGAGCCGCTAACCGCCGCCATCATCGTCGGCTTCCCGCTCGTGCTCGTCGGGTCCATCCTCGCGACCAACCGCTCCCGCCAGATCATCGCCGTCGGCGAGCCCTAGGCGGTCGTGTCGGGGCCGTCCGAGACAAACTGCGCCGAGACCCGGACCTCCCCGTCGACCAGCAGCCAGACTGCTCGGGGGACGCTCGCCAACGTCACCTCGTGGCCGCTCTCGACGGGCCCGTGGTGCACGACCGTCACCTGGGTGACCGGAACGGTGACGACCTCGGTGACCGCCTGCCACACCGCCGCGTTGTTGACGTGACCCACGATGTCAAGGTCGGCCCGGCGAAGCGGCCAGGGACGACGTCGGGCGCTCTCGACGACGACCGGTGCCGGCACTCGGCCGGGCACCTTGCGTCCCGCCACGGACTCCCCGTAGACCTCAAAGAAGAGCGGGCGCAGTCGGACGGGATGGCCCGCTCGGTTGACCGGGACCCACAGGGCGGCCGCCTCGACGAGCAGCGTCCCGTCGACGGCGAGGTCGGTGCGTCGCTCGGCCCACGCCGCTCCGTACCCGGCGCACCACGTCGTGAGCGTGAGGCGTTCCTTGTAGCGCGGCCAGCGGCCGCCGGGTGCCACGCGCACCGCGGTGCGACGAACGACCCAGGTGTCGGAGGCCTCGATGCCCGTGGCGTCCCAATCGTCGGTCGCCACGTCCTGGAGGAACCGTGCGACGCCGTCGAGGCGCACGACCCCCGACGAGTCGGCGTCGGCGAGGCGCACGGGGAACTCGCCGCTGAACGAACGGCCGACGCCCGAGGGCGCCACGAACTCAAGCACCGTCACCGCCTCGCGCGCGACGCGCCGCCGGTTCAGCGAAGGGTCGCACCGACGTCCCGGGCGCGCGCGATCAGGAGTTCACGGGTGGCCGCCACCTCGCTCTCGGAGAGCGTGCGATCCGGCGCGCTGAAGCGCACGCGGTAGGCGAGGCTCCTTGTTCCGGCGGGCAGCGTCGCGCCACGGTAGACGTCGAACAGTGACACATCCTCGACCAGTTCGGAGGCACCGGCGAGGTCGCATGCGAGGTCGGCGGCGTGGTATCCGTCGGGCGTCACGAGCGCGAGGTCGATCGCGGCGCTCGGGTAGTGGCTGGGCACCCGGGCGACCTCGCCGCGTCGCGTCGCGCGCTCGGGGTCCGCCAGGGCGTCGAGGTCCAAATCGAGCACGCCAAGCCGTCGGTCCGCTGGCGTCGTGGCCAGGGCGTCGACGAGTTCGCGGTCGACTTCGCCAACGAATCCGAGTACGGCACCCGACGTCCGGTCGACCATCGTGGCGCACCGCGTCGGGTGAAGGCCCCGCGAGCCCTGCACCGAGCGCACCACAACGTCAGCCAGGCCGAGGCGCTCGGCGACCGTCGCCCAGAGGGCTACCGCGCTTGAGGCGTCGTCACCGGACCGCCCGAGCACGATCGTCAGCCGTTCGTTTTCGCAGGGCAGTTGCAGCACGACCGAGCCGCCGACGCCCCCGCGCGTCGATCTCGACGAGGTGGTGGTGCTCGGGTGGGCGAAGACGACGCCGAACTCGCCCAGGACCACGTCACCGGTCCCGCGCTCGACGTTGCGCCCCCACGCTCGCACCAGGCCCGTCAGCATCGTGGCACGCATCACCGACTCCTCGGCGGCTAGCGGGTTGGCGATGCGAACCCGTTCTTCGCCCCGGTGCAGAAGATCGAAGTCTCCCTCGCTGCCGAGGGTCGGCGTCCAGGCCTCGGTCATCCCGAGGTCCACCACGACGTCGCGCAGGCGCCGGCGTAGGCGCTGGCGGTCGCTGAGCGATCCCGGTTCGGGCCACGTGGGCGTGCGACGCGGTAGTCGGCGATATCCGTAGAGACGGGCGATCTCCTCGATGACGTCGGCGCGACCGGCCGCGCCGGCGCGCACGTCGAGGCGGGCCGTTGAGGGCACGACCACCAGATCGTCCCCTCGGACGGTCACGTCGAAGTTAAGGCCGCGCAGGATCTCGGCCGCCTCGTCGTGGGAGACCTCGACGCCGAGCAGTCGTCCAATGTCGCCGTCTCGCACCTCCACCACCGGGGACGTCGGGACCTCGCCCCACACGTCGAGTGGCGAACCCATCCAGACCAGACCGGGCACACTCTCGCTCAGCACGGCGACGTAGCGCGCGGCGGCGCGCAGCGCCAGGTGGGGATCAACTCCGCGCTCGAACCGATTGGACGCCTCGCTGCGCAGACCGTGGCGCTTCGAGCTGCGCGCGACGGTCATCGGGTCGAAGAAGGCCGCCTCGAGCAACACGTCGGTCGTCGAATCGCTGATCTCACTGGCGGCACCGCCCATGATTCCCGCAAGTCCCAGTACCCGGTCGTCTCCATCCACGATCACGCAGTCCTCGCCGGTATCGCCCAGCCCCCGCCCGGGCGAGGCGAGTACTCGATCGACGCCGTCCAGGGTCAGCAGTCGCTCGCCGGGACGGGCCCGTCGCGCGCGCAGAGTCCGCTGGCCGACGTGGGCGGCGTCGTAGGGGTGGGTCGGTTGGCCTAGCTCGAGCATTACCAGGTTGGACGCGTCCACGACGTTCGAGATTGGACGCATCCCTGCACTCTGCACTCGACGGGCAACCCAGGCGGGCGACGGACCGACCTTCACGTTGCGCAGCACCGAGACGGTGAGGCGCCCGCAGAGGTCGGGGTCATCGATTGACGCGACGGCGAAGTCGCCGCTCGAGGTGGCGGCGTTGGGCTCGGCGAGCACCGGTGAGCGCAGGGGCCGACCGAACCGGGTCGCGAGGTCCCGAGCCACGCCCTCGACCGACCAGGCGTCGGGCCGGTTTCCCTCGACGGTGATGTCAAAGACCACGTCGGGCACGATGTCGAGGGCCTCGAGCAGCGGCGCGCCCACGACGGGGTCGATCAACCTGTCGAGCACCATGAGGCCCACGTGGTCGTCGCTGAGGCCGAGCTCGCGCGCCGAGCAGAGCATGCCGTTCGAGGTCACGCCGCGCATCGATCGCGTCGCGATCTCGAAGCCACCGGGCAGCACCGCGCCCACCGGGGCCAGGGGTACGTGGTTGCCGATGGCGAAGTTGGTGGCCCCACAGACGATTTCGACCGGGCCGGCGCCCCCGTCAACCACCACGAGCCGAACGCGGTCCGCACCCTTGATTGCGCGGATCTCGTCGATGCGCGCCACGACGACGTCCTCGAGCCCGGCGCCGACGTACTCGATCTCCTCGACGACGAGCCCGAGGTCGTCGAGGACCGGACGAAGCTCCTCGGGCGACTCGGTGAGGTCGACGAACTCTCGCAACCACGACAGGGCGATCTTCACGAGAACTGCCTTAGGAAGCGCGTGTCGTTCTCAACTAACGCGCGCATGTCGGCAATCTGGTGGCGCATCTGGGCGCAGCGGTCGATGCCAAAGCCGAAGGCGAAGCCACTCCACTCGTCGCCGTCGATGCCGACGGCCTCGAGAACGGCCGGGTCGAGCATCCCGCAGCCCCCGAGTTCGATCCATCCGGTCTGGGAGCAGGTGCGACACCCGTCGCCCCGACAGATCGTGCAGGTGACCTCGAACTCCGCGGAGGGCTCGGTGAAGGGGAAGAAGGCCGGGCGCAGACGCGACTCGATGTGGGGGCCGAAGTAGGCCCGCGTGAAGGTCTCGATGACGCCCGCCAGGTCCGAGAAGGCGATCCCGTGGTCCACGACGAGGCCCTCGATCTGGTGGAATGCGGCGAGGTGACGCGCGTCGGGCGTGTCACGGCGGTAGCAACGGCCGGGCATCACCGAGTGGATCGGCAGCGAGTCGCTCTCAACGGCCCGTTCCATTAGGTGAATCTGAGTCGGCGAGGTGTGCGTGCGTAGCACGACGGTCTCGGGCTCGCCCAGTTCGACGTAGAAGGTGTCCCACATGCCCCTCGCCGGGTGGGCCGGCGGTATGTTGAGTGCCTCGAAGTTGTACCAGTCGCTCTCGACCTCGGGACCCTCCGACACCGTGAACCCCATCGAGACGAAGACGTCTTCGAGCTCACGCTGGGTCACCGCCACCAGACTCGGATGGCCCACGGTGGCCGGCCAGCGCACCGTGTCGACGACCACGTCGCCGAGGTCCATCCGGTCGACCTCGAGCTGCTTCGCTCGGGCCGCGGCACTCAACTCTCCTCGTCGGGTCTCGAGCGCCGCCTCTACCGTTCGACGGGCCTCTTGGAGCCGGGCACCCGCGTCCTTGCGGTCCTCGGGCGCCAGCGCGCCGAGGGACTTTTGCAACGACGAGAGGACGGAGCGCTTACCAATGATCAGCGGCTCGTCGTCGCGCATCTGCTCGAGGCTCTCGAGCGCGGCGATGGTGACGAGTAGGTGGGCCGTCTGTTCGGCGAGGTCGTCAAGGGGCGAAGTGGTCATGACGGTTAAAGGCTAGGGGGTGGCGGAGGCGCGACGGCGTCTTCGCGTTGGCGCAACGACTCAAACGCGATGATCGACGCGGCGACGCCGGCGTTGAGCGACTCCGCTCCCCCCCGCATGGGGATCGTGACGCGGGCCCGGCACTGGGCGACGGACGCGGAGTCGAGCCCGGTCGCCTCGTTTCCGATCACGACCAGGGCGCGACCGGTGAAGTCGACGTCGCGATAGTTCGTGGCACCCCGCACGACGGTGGCGTAGCTCGTCACGTCCGCGGCGTGGAAGTACGCCAGCGTCTCGTCGAGCGAGCCCACCGCGACCGGCAGGTGAAAGACCGAGCCCGCCGTCGCGCGCAGGGTCTTGGGGTTGAAGGGGTCGACCGACTGGCCCGTGAACACGACCGCCGACGCTCCCGCGGCGTCGGCCGACCGCACGATCGTGCCCGCGTTCCCGGGATCGCGCAGGTCGTGCAGCACCACCACGAAGCCGTCGACGGGGAGCGTCTCGATGGTGGTGACGCGGAAGCGTATCGACGCCAGGACCGGTTGGGGTGTCTGGGCGTCCGCGATGCGCTCGACGACACCCGGTCCGAGCGAGAAGACTCGCACGCCTTGGTCGTGGGCGCGCGACGCCAGCGACTCCACGGCCACGTCGCGCGACGACGCCGCGTCGACGTAGAGCGCCTCGAACTCGACCCCGGCCACGAGGGCCGCGGCGATCAGGTCGGGACCCTCGAGGACGCAGACGCCTTCGCTCCAGCGCAATGACCTCTTCTGGACGAGGCGCCGGAGCCGGCGCACTCGCTGGTGAGAGGGGCCCAACGCCTCGATCAGAACGGCCTACTTCGCCAGCGCGGCATTGGCCTGCGTGACAATCGCCGCGAAGGCGACGTTGTCGGTCACGGCCAGGTCCGCCAACATCCGACGATCGACCTCGATGCCGGCCGCGTTCAGACCAGCGATGAAGCGGCTGTAGCTCATGCCGTGGGCTCGAGTCCCCGCATTGATCCTTTGGATCCAGAGCCGGCGCATCTCGCCCTTGCGCGCGCGACGGTCGCGGAAGGCGTAGACGCCGGAGTGCTGGACGGCCTGGTTGGCCGAGCGAAAGGTGCGACTGCGGTCGCCGTAGTAGCCCTTGGCCTCCTCCAGAATCGCCTTGTGATGCTTCTTGGCGTTGACCGCCCTCTTGACACGTGCCATATCAGTTCCTCTTTCCTAACTCGATCTCTCTACAGTCCCATCAGTCGCTTGGTCTTCTTCTCCATGGCCGGCGAGAAGTCGGTCTCGCGGCCCAGTCGGCGCGAACGCACCGACGACTTCTTCTCCATGAGGTGGCCTCGGAACGCCTTGCCGCGGCGCAACTTGCCGCTGCCGGTCACCTTGACGCGCTTCTTGGCCCCACTGTCGGTCTTCATCTTCGGCATCTCAGCCCTCCTCTACGTTCACTTCGGCCGAAACACTCGGCGCGACCTCTTGCTCTGCTTCAGTCACACTCTCTGCGACCCTGGGTTTGGCCTTCTTCTCCGGGCCCAGCACCATAATCATGTTGCGACCATCGAGCTTCGCGGCCGACTCCACCTTGGCGACCTCGACGAGCCTCTCGATGATCCGGTCGAGAATCCTCTTGCCGAGCTCGGGGTGGGCCGACTCACGTCCTCGGAACATGATCGTGATCTTCACCTTGTGACCTTCGTTCAAGAACTTCTCCACGAGACGGGTCTTGGTGTCGAAGTCGCCCGGTCCGATCTTGGGGCGGTACTTCATCTCCTTGACGCCCACGTTGAGGGTCTTGCGGCGCGACTCCTTGGCCTTTTGGGCCTCGTCGAACTTGAACTTGCCGTAGTCCATGATGCGGCACACCGGCGGCTGCGCCGTGGGCGCGATCTCCACGAGATCCAGGTCGAGGCTTCGGGCCAACGCCAATGCGTCGCGAGTACTCATCACGCCACGCTGGTTGCCCTCGTGGTCGATGAGCCGGACGGTCTCTACGCGGATGCGTTCATTGACGCGGTGGTCTCCAGGCACTGTTGCGATAACTCACTCCTTGCTCTCTGCGACGCCGAAGTGGCGTCGCCACGGCAAGCGGGGCGCAAAACTCCTGGGAACCCGGCGCACATCGGTGACCAGGTGGACGTTGGCACTGCCAACCTCACTTGCTGTGAACTGCCTCAACACAGTAGCAGACTGTCCCGGAGGGAGCCTCCCGGGAGCGGCGGCGGCCCCGCGGGGTCGCGCGGTCGCGGACCGATGTGGGGACGCTACCTTATTCGGATGAGCGAGCACGACGAGTCGAGCATCTCTGAGTCGGAGGAGATTGCGTACCTTCGTTCCACCCCCGTCGAGACCGTGCTGGGCAACCACTTCTTCGTCCTCCTGCAGCTCGCGGCCGTCCACCTCGGCCAGTCACCGCCCAACTTGGCGGCGGCGCAGTTGGTCATCGACACCATTGCGGCGATGCTGAACGCCGGCGGCGAGCGCCTGGGCGAACACGCCGCCCTGTACCGCGGCGCCCTCGCCGAGGTTCAGCAACTCTACGTAAGGGCGGCCACGGGTCCGCCCGTCGCCTGATCAGTCGGCGACGGGGAAACGGAACACCAACGCCAGACCACCGAGGGGGCTTCGCTCGGTGGTCATGGACCCCTGAATCGCCTCGGCGATGTCGTTCATGATGCTCATACCGAGTCCCGAGCCACCGGTGTCACGCGATCGACTCGAGTCGTGGCGTCCGAAGCGCTGGGGGCGCAGCCCGTACTCGGGCAGCCCCTCGCCCCCATCCTCGACGCGCATCTCGAGGTCGCTCCCCCGGTAGCGCAACGTGGCGTGCATCGCTGCGTCCTCGCGGGTGTGTCGCACGACGTTGTTGAAGGCGTTGATGACCAGCCGCTCGAGGAAGTCGTGGCGCGCGCGCACGAAGTGGCCGGGCTCGACGTCGCTCGTCACCGGGCGCCCGGGATTCTCGAGGGCGAACTCGGCGATCTGGGCCCGGAGGAGCGAACTGAGGTCCACCCGTTCGTTGCCGCCCTGGGGAACCTCGCGGAGCTCGGCGAGCAGGAGCAGGTCAGTGACGAGCGCCTCCATCCGCTCGACCTCGCGCTGCACCCGGTCGAGGGCTCGGTGCTGTTGGGCGTCGCTCACGATTGGCCCCGCGAGGAGCTCGTTGTAACCCTTGATTACCGTGAGCGGCGTGCGCAGCTCGTGCGAGGCGTCACCGATGAACTGCTGCATGGTCTCTACGCTCTTGGACTCGATGGCAATCCGCTGGTGGAGAGCGTCGACCATCGTCGCCAGCGCGGCTTGCAGTTCGCGCACGTCGCGGCTACCGAGGCTCGGCGGTACGGGGCCCGACTCGGCGCCCTTCGCGACGTCGCTGGCGTATCCGATCAGCCGATCCATCGTCTGCAGGTCCCGTCGCATGATCAACCTCGCCGCCACCATCACGGCAATCGCGGCCAGCAGACCGGCGAGTGCGACGTCCAGAGCGAGGCGACGGTTCTGCTGGGCGATGGTGGAAGTCGAGCCGGCGACGATGAGGTAGTCGCCGCCGCCGACGTTGAGCGAGCGGATCCGAAATCCCGGAAGCCTCGCCAGTGCGACCACGTGGCCGAGCGAACTACGCGCGTCATCGCGCGTCGGGTGCTTGCGCAGACCTCCGGGCACCGTGTTCACCTGGGTCACCGTGTTGTTCGGGTCGACGACGTCGAGCGTGAGGTTGTAGCTCTGCTGCTGGACAACGTTGAGCGCGTCGCTCAGCGCAGTATTCGGATGGCCGAGACCGCTGGCGACGACCGCGTTAATCGTGCCGTCGAGTGTGGCGTACTGCGAGCGGGTCGAGAGGTTCACCGCGAACCAACCAATCGAGAGCGCCATCACGGTCGTCAGGCCAGCGAGCAGAATCGTCAGGCGAGACGCCAGCTTCACCTAGGGCTGTCCGGACCGACGAGCTTGAAGCCCACGCCTCTCACCGTCGTGATGGGCGCGAACCCGTCGTGGTGGATTTTGCGGCGCAGGTAGGAGATGTAGGTGTCGAGGACCGAGGTCTCGGAGTCGAAGTCGATATTCCATACCTCGCGCAAGAGCTGCTCGCGGGTGACCAGGCGGTCCTTTCGCTCCAACAGCACCTCGAGGAGTCGAAACTCGGTGGCGGAGAGTTCGACCGCCTCCCCGGCCACCGCGATCTCGTGGCGGTCCACGTTCATCTCGATGGGCCCGCTGACAAGAACCAATTCGTCGGCCGAGTCGGGATTCGATCGGCGCAGGATAGCGGAGATGCGCAGCAGGATCTCTTCGAGACTGAAGGGCTTTCGAACGTAGTCGTCGGCTCCGAAGCGCAGCCCCTGGGCGACGTCGTCGGCCGAGTCGCGTGCCGAGAGCATCAGGACCGGCGTCTGGGTGTCGTGCTCTCGCAGCCGCTCGAGGAACTCGAAGCCGTTCATGATGGGCATGTTGATGTCCACGATGCAAATGTCGGCACTCCGTCGGCGGAGCAGATCGAGGGCCTCGGCGCCATTGGACGCCATCTCCGTCTCGTAACCAGCGTTGTCCAGGGCGTCGTGGAGCAGGTCGCGGACCCCGGGCTCGTCGTCGACGACGAGGATCGTCGTCATGTCGATTCCGCCATGAGCGAAGCGTACCGTCCTCGATCGACTTTTTCTGAAATCGACGTCACGATTTCGGAAATTCACAGGCAATAGACAATCGTCTCACAGGAATCTCAATAGCTGACGCCGTACCTTGGGAGAGTTCCTTGGAAAGGGGTTCACATGAAGAGCATCACGACACGAGGCATCTTGGCCTTCGCCATGGCCGCAGCGCTGGGAATTGGCACTCCGGCAGTTGCGTTCGGCGGCACGACCACGACCTCCACCACCAACGCACCGGCCACCACGACGACGGTCCAGACGTTCAAGGTCGGTGCCGGCACACCCTGGAAGCAGTGGCGTCACGCCGAAGAGGCCTACGTCGACCAGCTACGGGTGATTCGCCACACCTTTCACAGCACCGTGGACACTGCACGCGACGCCTTCTGGGCGGCCGTCAGGGCGTCCAAGGGCTCGGCCAACCGCGCGGCTCTCATCGCCGCGGCCCGCGCGGCTCTGACGCTGTCGATCGCCAACGCCATGGGCGCGCGTGCCACTGCGTTGATCGCCCTTGGTAGCCCGCCGGCGCCCCCCGCGGGATCGGCTCGCTCGGCCTACATCCTCGCCCTCCAGGGGATCAATGAGGCCTACCGCACCGCGGTCGCCGCGGCGGAAGCGACCTTCGCGGCCGACTTTGCCACGACCACCTCCGCCGCCCAACGCGCCACCGTGCGCGCCGCACTGGAGCTGGCCATCGCCAACGCGGCCGTCGCCCGTGCCGCGGCCCTGACGACCCTCGGGCCACCGCCGGTGAAGAACACCCCGGTCACCACGACGACGGTTCCGGTCACCACGACCACGCTGTAGATTCCACGAAGCGATATCGGCGCGCTGCCCCCGGGTGGCGCGCCGATATCGCTTCGAGTAGTCGGGAACGACTACTCGCCTCGAGCCGAGTACACAACTGATAATTATGCTCTTCACAGGCTTTTCCAAGATTGTCTCGGTAGTGTGGAACTGTCCCACTGAAAGGGCCGTTCATGAAGAACATCGCCTTACGAAGCATCGCCTCCGCGGCGATGGTGGCGACGCTCGCCTTCGGCGCACCGGTCGCGGCGTTCGCGGGATCCAACGCTTCGCCCACGACCACGTCCTATTCGTCGCTGCACGCCTATCAGGTGGCCGAGCACGCCTACCGGGCGCAGCTCAAGGCCATCAACCATGCCTTCGTCGAAGCGATCTTGGTCGCCAAGTCCAACTTCCAGACGGCGCTCGCCTTCGCCACCAACTCGGCCGACCGCATCACCGCTCGCGCGTCGATGCGCCTCGCGATCGCCAAGGCCACGAGCGCGCGCGCCCGAGCGTTGACGGCGCTCGGTAAGCCGCCCGTGAAGCCCCACCGGTTCGGATCGTCCTTCCGCTGACCGACACCGCCCGCGAACGTCAGTCCCGCGCGCGCACGTTGATCGCCTCGTCACGGCCGAGCCGGCCGACCGACCTCTCCCCCGTCGCCTTCGAACCATTTCCAATTGTGCGCGATCCGTCGGCAATGTCGACGCAATGAAAGAAGAAACGTTCGCCCCCAACCACGACCAGGAAGCCAAATCCGCGACGCTCCTCGAACTCCTCGATGACTCCGGCGAGCACGTTCAGCCGGCCCGCGACCCTCGAGCGAGCACCGAGACCATCTGAACCGCAGTCAGCGCCGCCTCGCGACCCTTGTTGGTCTCGTCGGGCCGCGACCTCTCCAGCGCCTGTTCGACGGTGTTGGTCGTCAAGACGCCGAACACGACCGGGACCCGGGTGCTCAATTGCACGTCCTGGACTCCCCGGGCGCACTCGCCGGCCACGACTTCGTAGTGACCGGTCTCGCCCCGGATGACCGCGCCCAGGGTGATGACGGCGTCGTAGCGCCGCTCACCGTCGGCGTAGGCCAGGGCCATCAAGGGAACCTCGAAGGCGCCGGGCACCCAGCCCACCGAGACGTCGGCGCGGTCGACGCCGACCTCGGCCAGCGCGGTCAGCGCGGCGTCCAGGAGCCTGGTCGTGATGCCGCCGTTGAATCGGGCACAGACGATGCCGATCCGCAGCCCGCGACCGTTCAACGAGCCCTCGAGGTACTCCCCCGCCCGTGCGCGCAGCGCCCCCGAGAGGGCCGGGTCGAACTCCGTCACGTCATTGGAGGTCATCGAGTCCTCCGAGCATGTGGCCGAGCCGTTCGCGCTTGGTGCGCAGATAGTCGATATTGAAGGCGGTCGGGGAGCTCTCGAGCGGTACCCGCTCGACGATGTTCAGCCCGAACCCCTCGAGACCACCGTACTTACTCGGATTGTTAGTCATCAGGCGCATGTCGGTCACGCCCAGGTCGACGAGTATCTGAGCGCCGATGCCGTATTCGCGCGAATCGACGGGCAGGCCGAGTTCGAGGTTGGCGTCGACCGTGTCTCGGCCGTCCTCTTGGAGGGCGTAGGCGCGGATCTTGTGACCGAGGCCAATCCCACGGCCCTCGTGGCCCCGGAGGTAGACCACGACTCCGGCCCCCTCGGCGGCGACCTTGGCCAGCGCGGTTTCGAGCTGGGGTCCGCAGTCACAGCGCAAGGATCCGAACACGTCACCCGTCAGACACTCTGAGTGCACGCGAACGAGCACGTCGCGAATCGAGTCGATGTCCCCGTAGACCATGGCCAGATGCTGCTCGCCGTCGAGCACGCTCTCAAAGACGTAGACCTGGAACTGGCCGTGCTCGGTGGGCAGGGAAGCCTCGGCAATCCGTCGCACGAGCTTCTCGTGATGACGCCGGTAGCGAATCAGATCGGCGATCGAGACGATCGGGAGACCGTGGGTGGTGGCGAACTGCTCGAGCTCGGGCAGGCGGGCCATGTCGGACTTGTCCGCCGACACGATCTCACAGAGCACCCCGGAGGGGAACTTTCCCGCCAGGCGGCAGAGGTCGACCGTGGCCTCGGTGTGGCCGGCGCGCTTCAAGACCCCGCCCGGACGGTAGCGCAGAGGGAAGATGTGCCCCGGTCGACTGAGGTCCGACGGTCGCGTCGCCGGATCGATCAGTGCGCGCACCGTCGCGGCGCGGTCGCTCGCCGAGATACCCGTCGTCGTACCATGGCGGTAGTCGACCGTGACCGTGAAGGCGGTGCGCTGCGCCTCAGTGTTGGCCACGACCATGAGCGGCAGTTCGAGCTCGTCGGCGCGCGAGGACTCCAGGGGAACGCAGAACACGCCAGAGGTGTACTCGAGGTAGAACGCCATGCTCTCGGGCGTCGCGTCCTCGGCGGGCATGATGAGATCACCCTCGTTCTCGCGGTCCTCGTCGTCGACGACCACGACCATGCCGCCGCGGCGCAACTGCGCGATCGCCTCTTCGATGGTGGACAGCGCCATCACACCTCCACGTCTATACGGACATCTTCGCCGATTCGGCGAACCTCGACCACGCGGCCCCGGCGCAGGGCCGCGATCGAAGGAGTCGAGAGGAAGTGGAGGGCGCCCCGCGTCCCCTGGCCCCCGGCGAAGGCGGGCGCCTGGTACCACACGACGTGGTTCACGAGACCGGCCTCGAGGAACGCGCCGGCGGTCGTGGGACCGCCCTCGACGAGCAACTGCAAGACGTCGTGCTCGCCCAGCTCGTCGAGCACGTGGCCGAGGTCCCCCGAGAGCTCGAGGCACGGGCGGACCTTGGCGCCCTCGGGAGCGTGACCGAGCACGACACGCAGCGGCTCCACGACAATGTCGTCGAGTCGGGCGGTGAGTGACGGGTCGTCGGCGCGCACGGTGCCGGCACCGACCAGCACGGCCTGGCTTTGGGCGCGCAGCACGTGAGCGTCGCGACGGGCCGGTTCGCCGGTGATCCACTGGCTCGTGCCGTCGGCCATGGCGACGACGCCGTCGAGCGTGGTCGCGAATTTCACCACGACGTAGGGCCGTCCGGTCACCCGGTGCCAGAGGTAGGGCGCCAGTTGGGCGCGCACGAGGTCCTCTTCGACGCCCACCTCCACGTCGATCCCCGACGCCTTTAAGTGTTCGATCCCCCGGCCCGAGACGCGCGGGTCAGGGTCGAGGGTGCCGACGATGACCCGGGCGACGCCGGCCTCCACGATGGCTTCGACGCACGGGCCGGTCCGTCCGACGTGGCTGCAGGGCTCGAGCGTGACGACCAGCGTCGCGCCGCGGGCGCCGTCACCGGATCGGCGCAGGGCCTCGACCTCGGCGTGGGACTCTCCGGGCACCTGAGTGTGGCCCTCGGCGAGGACGACCCCGCGCGCACTGACGACGAGCGCCCCGACCCAAGGGTTGGGCGGGGCCAGGTAGCGGGCCTTCTCGCCGGCCGCGATGGCCATGGTCATCAACTCGGAGTGGGAGAACTTCATCGGCGCACCGCGCGCGCGGCCTCGCGCAACTCGCGTGCGGCGTCGAGCGGATCGGAGCGGGCGAAGATCGCCGAGCCGGCGACGAGGACGTTGGCGCCCGCCCCGACCGCGAGGGGCGCGGTAGCGACGTCGATCCCGCCGTCGACCTCGATGTCGAGGGCCAGAGCGTTCGCGTCGATCTCGCGACGGGCCTCAGCCACCTTGGGCATCACCTCGCCCATGAACGACTGGCCTCCGAAGCCCGGGTAGACGGTCATCAGCAAGAGCAGGTCAATGTCCCCGAGGAACGGCGCCACCCGGTCGAAGTCCGTGTCGGGATTGGCGGCGAGACCAATTCGCAGCCCCAGGGCCCGCGCGTCGCCGATCAGTGAGGCGGTCCCGCCGACCTCGACGTGCACCGTGCACCCGTCCGCCCCGGCGCGCGCGAAGGCCTCGAGGTAGCGGCCCGGCTCGCTCATCATGAGGTGGCAGTCGAAGAACCGGGTGCTGTAGCGACGCAGCGACGCCACGACCGGCGGTCCGATCGACACGTTCGGCACGAAGTGGCCGTCCATCACGTCGACGTGGAGCCAATCGGTCTCCGCGTCGATGGCGTGTATCGCCTGGGCCAATTCGCCAAAATCGGCGGCCAAAATCGAGGGAGCCACTCGAAGTGAACCGGTCGGGCCGGCGTCGATCGAAGTCACGCGCTCAGCCTAGGGCGTGACCCCAATCGCTACGACCACTGAACGTCCGACGGGTCGAGGCGCGCCCCGGCCCACCACGCGCTCGCCGTCATCGGGCGAGAGCCCGCCGGCTGCACTTGTCCGAGGACGACCTCGCCGTCGGCCGTGCCGAATACGACCTCGCCGTTACGTTGCGTGACCACGCCCGGAGCCAGGTCGCCGGCCCCGGCGCGCGCCTCGGCGATGCGCAGTCGACGGCCGCCGACGTGAGTGAAGGCCCGGCCGAGTCGCACCGTGCGCAGCACGAGCGCTTGAGACATCGTCGGCGTCAGGTGGTAGGCCTCGGCGGTCAACTTATCCGCGTAGGTCGCCGCGCCGACCTGGGGCCGGGCGTGGGCCAACAGCTCGGGTGACGCAAGGACCTCGAGGAGAGCGTCCGCGCCGAGTCGGGCCATCTCCTCGGTCAGTCGCGCGGCGGTCTTGTCGTCGATGTCGACGCGCCGCTCGAGGTGTACGGGACCGGTGTCGAGGCCCTCCTCGACTGACATCACGCACACGCCCGTCTCGAGGTCGCCGGCGAGAATCGCCCGCTCGACCGGTGCGGCGCCGCGCCAGCGCGGCAGTAGCGAGAAGTGAACGTTCAGCATCGGGACAGCCTCGAGCACCCGGGCCGGGATAATGACCCCGAAGGCCACGACGACGCCACGCTCGACGTCGAACTCCGCGAGGTCGGCCAGGCGGTGGCGAACAGCTAATCCCAGCGACTCGGCCGCGGCCTTCACGGGACTCGAGGAGAGCTCGCCGCCCCGTCCGCGTCGACGGTCGGGGCGGGTAATCACGACCGAGACCTCGTGTCCGGCCCCGACGAGCGCGCGGAGCGACTCGACGGCCAGTTCGGGGGTCCCGAGGAATGCGAGGCGCATCGCGCTACAACAGGTGCAGGCCGTCGGGATCGTGAGCGGCGACTCCGAACCGGCGCTGGCGAAGGATTTTCTTGGCCTCTCTACGCTGGTCGGCGTCGAGCCGCTCGATCAGCAGGACGCCATTCAAGTGGTCCATCTCGTGCTGGAATATCCGGCCCTCCAACTCGTCGGCCTCGACGCTGATCTCGTTACCCTCGAGGTCGAAGCCGACCAGGTGGACGGCGTTGGCGCGGGTGATCTCCCAGCTGAGCCCGGGCACCGAGAGGCACCCCTCCTCGTAGATCCACTCGCCGCTCGTCTCGACGATCACCGGGTTCACCACGACGACCGGTCCGTCGCCTTTGTCGTAAACGAAGAGCCGCTTCTGCACGCCGATCTGGTTGGCCGCCAGCCCGACGCCGGGCGCCTCGTACATCGTCTCGATCATCGTGTCCGCGAGGGACGCCACTCGGCCGTCGATGTTCTCGATCTCGGTCGTCACCTGGCTCAACACCGGGTCGCCGAAGACGCGTATCGGCAGCGTGCTCATCGTCCTACGTTACCGCCCGTCACTGCGGCCAGACCTGACGTCCCCGACTACTCGACGGCGACCCGAAGGCGCCCCGGTGGTCGAGGGACGTCGCGCAGCGCCGCCGAGAGCGTCGCGTGATCCCTCGCTCGCACCTCGAAGCCCGACGACGTCGCGTGCACCGCCACCCCGCGCTCGCCGAGTCGCTCGACGAACGCCGCCGCGCCCTCGCCCGAGACGGCGGCGATTGCGCCGTAGGGTGCGAGGCCGAGCAGACGAGCCGTCGCGCGGTCGTCGTCCACGAGGTGGCCCATGCGCCCCTCGGAGAGCGCCGAGACCACGGGGTCCTCGCCCCGTCGGGTCTGCAGGACGACCTCACCGCGTCCCTCGCGGCGAGGTCCGACCAGCCGACCGGCCTTGCCCACCGCGATGACGGCCTCACGTCTCGCCGAGGCACGCGGCGCGAGCAAGTACTGGTCGAAGTCGAGGAAGACGACCGCCGCCGCTCGACGAACGTGGCGCCACACCGCCTCGGTGCCCACCACGACGCGGTGCGGGGGCGTCGCGGGCGTCGCCGAGGCGCTCGTCGCGGTCAGCTCGGTCACCGGCTGGCCCAGTTGGGACCCTACGTCGCGCGCCATCGTGGTGACGCCGACGCGAACCGGCCTCAGGTTGGTCGCGCCACAGGAGCGACAGAAGTTGGCGCGGGGCTCGTGAACGTCACGGCAGGCCAACCCGCCCTCCGACGCCACCTCGGCGCCGGCGCACACCGCGCAGCGGGCCAGCTCGCCGCACTGGGGACAGGCGAACAGCCGGCCCGTACCGAGCCGCTGGAGGACGACGACCACGGCGACCGGCTCGGATCCGCGCAGGGCGCGGTGGGCCGCGTCGAGGGCGACGCGCGACAGTGCCCCGTCGTGGGGATCGGCGAGCCGCCGGTCGGCGACGACGATCCGGGGCCAACCCGCCTCGACGCCGTCCTCGGTCGAGTAGTCGCCCCGGCCGAGCAGCGCCGGCGAGGGGATCATCGACGTGCACCAGAGCGGGGCCCCGTCGCGGCGGCAGCGCTCGCGCAGCATCGTCACGGCGTTCCACGTCGGGGCCCTGTCGGAACGAAAGGCCTCGTCGTCGGCGTCGAGCACGACCGCCCCGGCGACGAGTGGCACCGGGGCGAGTGCGGCGCCGCGTGATCCCACCACGACCGGCCATCCGGCGCGCATGCGGTCCCACTGCGCCTCGCCCGACGCGACGTGGCAGCCGCGCTGCTCGAGACGTCCCCGGAGACGGTTCGCCCAGCCCTCGGTCGGCACCAGCACGAGCAGGGAGCCCTCGCGCTCGCGGGTCGCCTGGTAGGCGTCGAGGATGAGACCAAGGGGGTCGGTCGTCGGCGAGAGTTCGAGGACTCCGGGGGGCCGGTGACGCGCGCCGCCGAGGACCGTGGCCGCGAGGGGGGACTTCGTCGGAGCCGGGGGCAACGACGAGACAATGTGCCGCGGCGAGCTCGCGAGCAGGAACCGCGAGAGGGGTCCGTACCAGCGTTCCCCAGCCCAGGCGAGGATCGCCAGCATCGACGGCGGTGGTCCGAAGCCGAGCCACTTGGTGAGCGGTTTGAGTTCGCCCTCGGACTCGGCCTCGCCCACGACCCACCCGCGCACCGAGCGCTGTTGGAGCTGCACGCGAACCCGGTCGCCGAGCGCCACGTCCGCGGTCTTCTCAGTCACCCGGTAGTCGAAGGGCCGATCGAGTGGCGCGACCTCGGTGACCACCTGGACCGCGCGCTCGGACACCCGCTACAGCGACAGTTCCCGGCGCAGGTCGTCGACGCGAGGGGTCTGCTCCCACGTGAATCCCTGGTCGCTGCGCCCGAAGTGGCCGTAGGCCGCGGTGCGCTGGTAGACGGGACGGCGCAGGTCCAAGTCGCGGATGATCGCGGCCGGTCGTAGGTCGAACAGGGCGTCGACCGCCTTGGCAATCTTCGCTCGATCGACCCGTTCCGTGCCGAAGGTCTCCACGAGGACCGACACGGGTCGCGCCACGCCGATCGCGTAGGCCACCTGGACTTCGCAGCGGTCGGCGGCGCCGGCCGCGACGACGTGCTTGGCCACCCAGCGCGCGGCGTAGGCGCCCGAGCGGTCGACCTTCGAGGGGTCCTTGCCCGAGAAGGCCCCGCCCCCGTGACGGGCCATGCCGCCGTAGGTGTCGACGATGATCTTGCGACCGGTCAGCCCGGTGTCGGCGTGAGGACCGCCGAGCACGAACTTGCCCGAGGGGTTCACGAAGACCCTCATGGAGCTGGCGTCCAGGTCGGCCGGCAGAACCGGCGTGATCACGTGCTCGAGGACATCGTCGCGAATGGTGGTCGAGGAGTCGTAGCCGTCCTGGTGTTGAGTCGAAATGAGGACGGTGTCGATGGCGACCGGACGCCCGTCCTCGTAGGCGATGGTCACCTGGGTCTTGCCGTCGGGCCGGAGGTAGGGCACGAGGCCGGAGTGGCGGACCTGGGCCAGTCGCATCGCGAGGCGGTGGGCCAGCCAGATCGGCAGCGGCATGAAGTCGTCGTTGTCGTTGCAGGCGTAGCCGAACATCATGCCCTGGTCGCCCGCGCCCAGGGAGTTGAGCAGGTCCTCACCGCCCGAACCCGAGCGGTGCTCGAAGGCCGTGTCCACGCCCTCGGCGATGTCGGGGCTCTGCTTGTCGAGCGAGACGAGGATGCCGCAGCTGCGTCCGTCGAAGCCCATGTCGCCGTCGTTGTAGCCGATGCCGATGATGGTCTGGCGCGCGAGGTGGTTGATGTCCACGTAGGCGCTGGTGGAAATCTCACCGGCGACAACGCACAGTCCGGTGGTGAGGAGCGTTTCGCAGGCGACGCGCGCCGTCGGGTCCTGCGCGAGGATCGCGTCGAGCACCGCGTCGGAGACCTGGTCGGCAATCTTGTCGGGGTGTCCTTCGGTCACCGACTCCGAGGTGAAGAGGGTGCGGTCGCTCATGGGGCTCCTTGGGGTAACAATGAGGCCACCCTAGTCAAGATGGCCAACGCGATCGCCGATTTGGAGCGGAGGGAGACGGTCTCGGCGACCTCGTCGCGGTCGAGCAGGACGACCTCGTTGGTCGAGTGCTCGAAGCCCACCCCAGGCGCCGACACGTCGTTGACGACGAGCAGATCGACGCCCTTGGCGCGCAGCTTGGCGAGCGCGTTCGCGGCGACGTTGGTCGTCTCGGCGGCGAAGCCCACGACGACCTGTCCCGTCCGACGCCGCGCGACGAGGTCGACCACGATGTCGGCGGTGGGCACGAAGCGCAGCGTCGGAAGTCCGGCACCCTTTTTCAACTTCTCGCTCGCGGCGGCGACGGTGAAGTCGGCGACCGCCGCGGCCATGATCACGCAGTCACTCTCCTCGGAGCGCTGAAGCATCGCCTCGTGCATCTGGGCCGCGGTCTCGACCCGGACGACCGTGACGCGTCGGACCGTGTCGAGGGCCAGGGCGAGGTCGACCGTGGTGACCAGGGTGACGGTGGCGCCCAGTCGGCAGGCCACCTCGGCCAACGCGTAGCCCTGGCGGCCCGAGGATCGGTTCGAGATCACGCGCACCGGGTCGATCGGTTCGCGGGTGCCTCCAGCGCAGACGAGGATCCGCCGACCGCTGAGCGGGCCGTGGTGGCCCCGCAGGACCCGCTGAACGACCTCGGCGATCTCCTCGGGCTCCACCATCCGGCCGGCGCCGACGTCGCCTCCGGCGAGTGGGCCCGAGTCCGGTCCCAGCACCATGACGCCGCGTCGGCGTAGCGTGGCCAGGTTCTCCTGGACCGAGGGCTGCTCCCACATCTCGGTGTGCATGGCCGGGCAGAGCAGCACCGGGGCACGGGTGGCCAGCAGGGTGGCGGTGAGGAGGTCGTCCGCCAGTCCGGTGGCGTAGCGCGCGATGAGGTGCGCGGTGGCGGGGGCGACGACCACGAGGTCCGCGCCCTGGCCGAGGTAGGTGTGGGGAATCGGCGTGGTGGAGTCGCCGAAGAGCGAGGTGCGCGCCGGCTCGCTGGCCAACGCCGAGAACGTCACCGACCCGACGAAGCGCAGGGCGTCGGGGGTGAGGACGGGCGCGACGTGAAATCCGGCGTCACGCAAGAGACGCAGTAGCTCGACGGACTTGTAGGCGGCGATGCCGCCGGCCACTCCTAGGACAATGCGAGGAGGGGACGGCTCAGGCGTCGCGGAGGGCATCGGTGAAGGCGTCCAGGTCGTTGTTGGCGTCCTGGCGGGCCTGCTCCAATGCCTCAGCCTGGAGTTGCTCGGCTTCGAGCTCCTCGGGGGTCGGACGGTGGAACTCGAGCTTGCCCTGGTAGAGCTCGTCCATCGCGAGCGACAGCGACTTGTTCGACAGCGACGTCACCTGGGGCGGGATCAGGGCACCGTGACCCGAGCCGAGGCCGTTGTAGTACTCGTTGATCTCGCGCGCGCGGATCGCCGAGACGGCTACGAGCGTGAACTTGGAGTCCCCGACCTTGTGCAGCAGGGTCTCAATGGGCGGATCTACCAGAGTGGGGCGTTCGGCCATGTTCATCATTCCTTTGTCGAGGGGGATCGCCGGCGCTGACGAAGTTCCTCCAGTATAGAGAGGATTTGCCCGGTCGCGGTCCCGAGATCGTCGTTCACGACCACGTAACTCGCCAGTTCGTGGCCTCGGGCCAGTTCCGCCGGCGTGCTCGATAGTCGGAACTTGACGTGCTCGTCGCGGTCGCCCCGGGCCCGCAGGCGCTCCTCGAGCTCGTGCAGCGACGGCGGCAGGATGAGAAAGACCACCGACTCGGGGTTCGCGCGCCGGACCTGCTCGGCCCCCTGGACCTCGATCTCCAGCAGGACGTCGAGCCCGAGGGGAGGGTGCGGCAACGGCGTGCCGTAGAGGTGGCCGTTGAACTCGGCCCACTCGAGGAAGTGGTCCTCTTCAATGGCCCGTTCAAAGGTCCCGCGGTCCACGAAGTGGTACTCGGGACCGTCCTCGGTCTCGCGGCGGGGCCGGGTCGTCCAACTTCGGCTCAGCCAGAGGTGGTCGTCGGCGGCGACGAGGCGCTGGGCCAGCGTCCCCTTGCCCACGCCGCCCGGGCCGATGAGAACCACGACGAGTGGTTCAGCGGACAAGGGCTCGGAACAGCTCGGCGCGTTGCTTGGGTCCCAGACCGCGGATCCGTCGGGTCTTAGCGATCGAGGCGTTGCGCATTATCCGTTCGGCCTTCACCTCGCCAATCGCCGGCAGGGCGCTGATGAGGTCGTAGGCGCGCATCTGAGCGACGCACTCCTCACGGGCCGCCAACGCGAAGAGCTCCTCCAAGGAGAGCTCGCCCGACTTGACCATTCGCTTCACGTCCGCCCGGCGGCGACGGTTCGCCACGGCCAGGCGTGACGCCTCCACGCGCTGCTCTTGCGACAGGGTGGGCGGCGTCGGGGTCACCAGGTCAGATTACTCCCCGGTGGCGACATTTGTTCAAGGCAGCGCGAGGCCCAGGTCGTCGCGCCAGCGCTGCGCCGCGTCGCGCAGCGCGGACCGGACTGGGCCGGCCTCGAGGATCGCCCTCCCGACGTTGACGAGCACGGTGCCCGGCGGGCACCGCTCGAACATTCTCGACACGTGGTCGGCGGTCGCCCCCTGGGCGCCCACGCCCGGCACGAGGAACGGCCCGCCCAGCGACGCGAGGTTGAACGAGGGCCGGTCTCGCGTCGCGCCGAAGACGCAGCCGACCGACCCGAGGCCGTCGTCGCGGCCGTTGAGCGACGCGACCTGGCCCAGCACGAGCTCCTCGACCCGCTCGCCGTCGACGGTGCGCGCCGTCTGGACCGCGCGACCCTCGTCGTTCGACGTCGCCGCCAGCACGAAGACCCCCCGTCCGCTCTCCTCGGCCAGGGAGAAGAGCGGACTTAGCGCCCCCACGCCGAGGTACGGGCTGACGGTGACCGCGTCGACGCGAAGGGTCGAGCGCTCCCCCAGCCACGCCTCGGCGTAGCCCACGTTGGTGGGCGCGAAGTCACCGCGTTTGGCGTCGGCGACCACCAGAATGTCGGCGTCACGCGCGTCGGCGATCAGCCGCTCGAGGACTCGGTATCCCCCGGAACCGAAGCGCTCGAAGAAGGCGACCTGGGGCTTGATCGCGGCCGCGACGCCCACGACGGCGTCGAGGATCGCCAGGGCCGCGAACTCGAGTCCCTCGAGCGCGTCGGGACGCTCCCACGAGCCGAGCAACTCGGCACTGGGGTCAACCCCCACGCAGAGCGGACCGAGGGCCCGGACTCGCTCGCGCAGTCGCACGCCGAAGGGCTCAGCCATGGGCCGCCCCGATCAACTCGGCGACGTGGTCCACTCCGTGACGGTCCATCCATCGCTCGAGCCCGCGTTGCACCAGCCACGGAGCTCTCGGCTCCGCGAAGGTGGCGGTGCCGACCTCGACGGCATTGGCACCGGCCATCAGCATCGCGACCGCGTCCTCGCCGCGCGAGATCCCGCCCACGCCCACGATGGCGCACTCCGGGTACGCCGCGCGGCAGTCGAAGACGGCACGAAGCGACACCGGCAGGATCCCTGGGCCGCTCACTCCCCCACCGCCGTTGCCCAGTGAGGGCCGGCGATGCTCCACGTTGATCGAGAGGCCGAGCACCGTGTTGACGAGGACGAGGGCCGCAGCGCCGGCCGCCAGCGCCGCGCCGGCGATCTCGACGAGGTCGGGCGTATTGGGGCTCAGCTTCACCCAGAGCGGGACGCCGGCGACGCGCGCGGCGTGCACGATCTCGGCGGTGGCGCCCGGAGAGTGCGCGAACATCGACGAGCGTCCCTCGAGGTTGGGACAACTGGCGTTGAGCTCGAGCGCCACGATCCCCGCACCGCGCATCTCCTCGGCGGCCTCGGCAAACTCCGACACGCTACGGCCCCAGATCGACCCGACGACCGTCGATCCGCGCGCCACGAGGCCCGGGAGGTACCGTTCCCTCCAGGCCGCCACACCCGGACCGGCGAGGCCGACCGCGTTCAGCAGATGGTCCCCCGACGCCGCGACCCGGGGCGGGGGGTTCCCCTCCCACTCGAAGACGGCGAGCGACTTGGTGACGACGGCGCCGAGTTCGGCGAGGTCACCGTAGCCCGCCAGTTCGTCGCCGTAGCCCGACGTGCCCGCGGCCGTGAGGATCGGCGAGCGTAGGCGCACGGCTCCGACCTGCGTCGAGAGGTCGGTCATCGGTGGAGCTCTTGGAGCGATCGCACCCGCCAGCCCTGCGCGCGCGAGTCCGCGATCCCCTTGGCCGCCGCGAAGCCGGCGGAGAGCGTGGTGAGACAGGGCACGGCGCTGCGGACGCAGGAGGCGCGAATGAGCGCCCCGTCGGCGCGCGCGCCACCGCCCGAGGGGGTGTTGACCACCAGGTGCACGTCCCCCGAGGCGATCATCGAGACCGCGTCCACGCCAAGGTCGGCGAGGCCGACCTTGCCCACCAGCGTGGCGACCGATACGTCGTGGGCCCGCAAGTACCCGGCGGTGCCGACGGTGGCGGCGAGGGTGAAGCCCAGTTCGGTGAGCTGGCGGGCCAACGTGAGACCGGCAACCTTGTCACGATCGGCGAGTGACATGAAGACCTGGCCCTTGTCGGGAAGTCTCGTGCCGGCGGCCAGTTGGGCCTTGGCGAAGGCGATCCCGAAGCTCTCGCCCACGCCCATCACCTCGCCGGTGGAGCGCATCTCGGGGCCGAGCACGATGTCGACCCCCGGAAAACGGCTGAAGGGCAGTACGGCCTCCTTCACGCAGACGTAGTCGCGCACGACGGCCCGGCTCGGCACCACGCCGAGCTCCTTCAGCTCGGCGAGCGACTGGCCCATCATCACTCGCACCGCGACCTCGGCCACCGCAACTCCGGTCGCTTTGGCGACGAAGGGAACGGTGCGGCTGGCGCGGGGATTGGCCTCGAGCACGAAGACCTGGTCGCTCTTGACGGCGTACTGGACATTGATGAGCCCCACGACGCCGAGGGCGGACGCGATGCGCTCGGTGTGCTCGTGCAGTCGCGCGACGACGTCGGCGCTGAGCGACTGGGGCGGGAGTGCGCAGGCCGAGTCGCCCGAGTGCACCCCGGCCTCCTCGACGTGTTCCATGACGCCGGCGATGAAGACGTCGCCCTCGGAGTCGCGAACCGCGTCGACGTCGACCTCGATGGCGTCTTCGAGGAAGCTGTCGATGAGGATGGGGCGGCTCGCCGAGACGCCGCCCTCACGCGCGAGCGAACCGTGCAGGCTCGTCAGGTCGTCCATGACCCGCCCGAGCGCCGCGTCGTCGTAGACGATCTCCATCGCCCGACCGCCGAGCACGTAGCTCGGGCGCACCAGCACCGGGTAACCGATCCGCTTCACGACGTCGCGGGCCTCGCGAAGACTCGTCGCCACGTCGCCGGGCGGCTGGGCCAGCCCCAACGAGTGGCAGATGGCCGACCATCGCTCGCGGTCCTCGGCGGCGTCGATCGAGGCGACCGGGGTGCCGAGTACGAGGCCCGGGTCGATTGAGTGCGCGAGCTTGAGCGGCGTCTGTCCGCCCAACGAGACGATCACGCCCCGCACCCGAGCGCCGTCGACGCACGCCGCCTGCTCGGCGAGGATCACCTCGGCCACGTCGTGGGGAGTCAGCGGCTCGAAGTAGAGGCGGTCCGAGGTGGAGTAGTCGGTGGACACCGTCTCGGGATTGCAGTTGATCATCACCGTCTCGTAGCCCATCTCGCGCAACGCCATCGAAGCGTGGACGCAGCAGTAGTCGAATTCGATTCCCTGACCGATCCGATTCGGGCCCGAGCCGAGGATGATCACCCGGTCGCGCGACGACGTGCTCACCTCCGATGAGTCCTCGTAGGTGCTGTAGTGGTACGGCGTCGCCGCCTCGAACTCGGCCGAGCAGGTGTCGACGGTCTTAAAGGTCGTGGGCACGCCGGCGGCGCGGCGAAGTCGTGTCACCTCGACGTCGCTAGTGCCGACCAACTCGGCGATCTGCGGGTCGGAGAAGCCCCACTGCTTGTAGCGGCGCCAGCCGCGGCCGTCGAGTGTCGACAGGTCCACCCCCGCCCGCAGCTCGCGCTCGCGATCGATGATGCCGGCCAACTGGTGAACGAACCACGGGTCGATGGAGGTGCGCTCGACCACCTCGTCGATCGAGGCTCCCCGCCACATCACCTCGTGGAGCGCGAACAACCGGTCCGGCGTCGCCACCTCGCAGTGACGCCACAACGCGGCCACGTCGAGCGCGCGGAACTCCGTCACCGCGCCCGGCGCGAAGCCGGCGCGACCCTGCTCGAGCGAACGGATCGCCTTTTGCAGCGACTCGGCGAAGTTGCGTCCGATGGCCATGACCTCGCCGACGGACTGCATCCGCGTGCCCAACTCGGCCGTCGACCCGGGCAGCTTCTCGAAGGCCCACCGCGGAATCTTCGTCACGACGTAGTCGATGACCGGCTCGAAGCTGGCCGGCGTGACCCGGGTGATGTCGTTCTCGATCTCGTCGAGGCGGTAGCCCACGGCGAGGCGCGCGGCGATCTTGGCGATGGGGAATCCGGTGGCCTTGCTCGCCAGCGCGCTCGAGCGACTGACCCGCGGATTCATCTCAATCACCAGGCGTTGGCCGTCGAGCGGATTCACGGCGAACTGGACGTTGGACCCCCCGGTCTCGACGCCCACTCGGCGCAGCACCGCGAAGGCGTCGTCGCGCATGGCTTGGAACTCGACGTCCGAGAGCGTCTGGGCCGGCGCGACCGTGATGGAGTCGCCCGTGTGCACGCCCATGGGGTCAAAGTTCTCGATACTGCAGATGACGACGCAGTTGTCAGCGGCGTCGCGCATCACCTCAAGCTCGTACTCCTTCCAGCCGGCGATCGACTTCTCCACCAGAACCTCGTGGATCGGCGACGCCGAGATTCCCTCCGCGGCGAGGTGACGGAAGGTCTCCTCGTTGTCGGAGATACCGGTGCCGGCACCGCCCAGGATGTAGCTGGGCCGAATCATGATCGGCCAGCCAATCTGCCTCGCGATCACCACGGCGTCCTCGACGTTGCGCGCGAAGCCCGACTCGGGCACGGACAGGCCAATGTCATTCATCGCCACCTTGAACAGCTCGCGGTCCTCGGCGGTCGAGATCGACTCGGGCCGCGCGCCAATCACCTCGACGCCGAGGCGCTCGAGGACCCCGCTCGCCACCAGCTCCATCGTGAGGTTGAGCGCCGTCTGACCGCCGAGGGTCGGCAAGAGCGCGTCGGGCCGTTCACGTTCGAGGATGTCAGTCAGCACGTCGGCGTCGAGGGGCTCGACGTACGTCACGTCCGCGGTCACCGGGTCGGTCATGATCGTCGCGGGATTGGAGTTGACGAGAATCACCCGGAACCCGTCAGCGCGCAGCGCCTGGCAGGCCTGGGTCCCCGAGTAGTCGAACTCGCACGCCTGGCCGATGACGATGGGGCCCGAGCCGATCACCATGATGGAGTGGATGTCGTGGCGTCGGGGCATCAGACGCTCTCCAGGACCCCGTGGCGCAGCAGACTCTCGAAGCGCTCGAAGAGGTAGCGGGCGTCGTGGGGGCCCGGGCCGGCCTCGGGGTGGTACTGGACGGAGAAACAGCGGTCCGACGCCGACGCGACGCCCTCGATGACGCCGTCGTTCAAGTTGACGTGGCTCACGACGCCGCGCGCCAACGAGTCTGGGACGACGGCGTAGTTGTGGTTCTGGGCCGTGATCTCGACGCGGCCGGTCGACAGGTCCTTCACCGGGTGGTTCGAGCCGTGGTGCCCGAAGGGCAGCTTGAAGGTCGATCCGCCGAGGGCCGTTGCGAGCAGCTGATGGCCCAGGCAGATGCCGAAGGTCGGCACATCGCCGAGCAGGTCGGCGATGACCGTGACGTGGGCGCCGAGCGCCGCCGGGTCGCCTGGGCCGTTGGAGAGGAAGAGGCCGTCCGGGGCCAGGGACCGCACTTCGCTCGCCGACGTCGCCGCGGGGACGACCGTGACGCGAAAGCGCCGAGCCAGCTGGCGGACCATCGTCGCCTTGATCCCGTAGTCGAACGCCACGACGTGCAGGTCGCCGTCGCCGCGCGCGTAGGGCGACGCGACCGACACCGTGGTGACGAGGTCCTGCCCGTCAGTGCCGACGGCGCTCTGGGCCGCGGCCGCGACGGCGTCCGGGTCACCGTGGCCGAACGCCCCGGGCAGGGCGCCGTGCGAGCGCAGGTGCCGGGTCAGGCGCCGGGTGTCGATCCCGACGATGGCCGGCACCCGGTGCTGGCGCAGGAAGCCCTCCAGCGGCCCGACGGAGCGCCAGTTCGACGGCAGGTCCGCGAGATCGCGCACCACGACCCCCCGGCACCACGGGTGCGGGGCCTCGTCGTCGAGCGGCGTCACCCCGTAGTTGCCGATGTGGGGGTACGTGAAGGCGATGACCTGGCCGGCGTAACTGGGGTCGGTAATCACCTCCTGATAGCCGCTGAGGGCGGTGTTGAAGACGAACTCGCCCGTCGTGAGGCCGGCGTCGGGCAGGTGGCCGGCGGCGTACCCCTCGAACGTCGCCCCGTCGGCGAGCACCAGGACCGACTCACGACGCCTCACGTGAGGCGCCCGTCGGCCACGACCAGGCGACCCTTGGCAACCGTCGCGCGCACGCGGCCCATCATCGCGCGTCCGTCGTAGGGCGTGTTGGTCGAGCGGCTCGCCAACGCGCGACGGTCCACCACCCAGCGCTCGGCGGGATCGAAGACCGTGAGATTCGCGTCCTCGCCGGCGACGAGCGCGCCGCCGTGGCCGCCGTGTCGGACGCGCCTGTCGCCGAGGCGCAGCTGCGCAATGCGCGACGGCGCGCGGCTCATGACCTCGAAGAAGCGCTGCGGGCTGGCGCCGTCGGCCCCCAGCGCCTCGTAGGCGATCGCCGCGGCGTGCTCGAGCCCGAGCATCCCCGCGGGCGCCTCGTCGAAGGGCAGGTCCTTCAGTTCGGGCGCGTGGGGTGCGTGGTCCGTCGCGACGGCGTCGACGGCGCCCCCCCGCAGCGCCTCGCGCAGCGCCGCGACGTCGCTCGTCGAGCGCAGGGGCGGGTGGACCTTGAACAGCGGGTCGAACGTCGCGCAGGCTGACTCGTCCAAGGTGAGGTGATGCGGCGCGACCTCACACGTCACGTCCAGGCCCTCGACGCGGGCGGCCACGACGAGAGCCACCGACCGCTCAGTTGACAGATGCAAGAAGTGGATCCGCGACCCGGTGAGGCGCACGAGCTCGAGGTCGCGCAGCACCATCAGCTCCTCGGCGAGCGCCGGACGGCCAATCAGGCCGAGCCGACTACTCAAACGGCCCTCGTTCATCGACCCCCCCGAGGCCAGGGACTCGTCTTCGCAGTGCTGGGCCAGTCGTACCCCGAGGGGCTTGGCGTAGGTGAGGGCCCGGCGCATCATCGACGGGTCCTGGACCCCGATTCCGTCGTCGGTGAAGAGCCGCACGCCCAGGGCGGCCATCTCGGCGAGGGGCGCGAGCAGTTCGCCGCGACGTCCCTGAGTGATGGCTCCGGCCACGGCGACGTCGAGGACGGAGCGCTCCCCGCGATCGAGCACGTACGAGACGAGCGCGACATTGTCGAGCGCTGGCTCGGTGTTGGGCATCGCCACCAGCGCGCTGTAGCCGCCGAGCACTCCGGCCCTCGCGGCACTTTCGATGGTCTCGGCCTCTTCGCGGCCCGGCTCGCGCAGGTGCGCGTGCAGGTCGACGAACCCCGGTCCCACCCAGCAGCCCCGCGCGTCAACCTCCACGGCGCCGCTCGGCGCGTCCACACTGCCCGACACCTCGGCGATTCGTCCGTCGACGACGAGGACGTCGCCGATCTTGGCCGACGTCGGTCCGACGACCAGCCCCTGGCGCAGGACGACGTTCACCGATCGCTCCCCACGAGTGATCCGGCGACGCACAGGTAGAGCACCGCCATGCGAATCGGGACGCCGTTGTGTACCTGACGGGTGATGACCGCGGCCGGTGAGTCGGCGACCAGCGAGTCGATCTCGATTCCGCGATTCATCGGACCCGGGTGCATGATCAGCGCATCGGGCCCCAGCCGACGGGCCCGCTCGACCGTTAAGCCGAAGGAGTTCGTGAACTCCCCCAGGGACGGGACGAACAGTCCGCCGCCGCGCTCGCGCTGGAGCCGCAACAGGGCGACGACGTCGGCCCATTCAATCGCCTCGTCAAAGTCCGCGACGACCGTAACGGGCCATTCGGCCAGGAACTCGGGCAGGAGCGTCCCGGGTCCGGCCACGCGCACCTCGGCGCCGAGCGCCACGTAGGCCGCGACGTCGCTTCGCGCGACGCGGCTGTGGCGCAGGTCGCCGACGATGAGAATTCGCAGGCCCTGGAAGAGTTCGGCACCGGTCTCGACCCCGGTGACGCCTCGGCGCTCGGCTAAGACTTGGCGAATCGTGAAGGCGTCGAGCAGGCCCTGGGTGGGGTGTTGGTGCAGGCCGTCGCCGGCGTTGATGACCCGCACGTGGGGCACGTAGCGGCTCACTTGCAGCGCCGCGCCACTCGACTGATGTCGCATCACCACCGCGTCGATGCCGAGGGCGTCAACGGTCGCAATGGTGTCGCGCAGCGACTCACCCTTCTTCATGCTGCTGGACGCGACCGCCAGCGACAGCACGTCAGCGCTGAGCCGCTTGGCGGCGGTCTCGAAGCTGAGACGGGTCCGAGTCGACTCCTCGAAGAACAACGAGGCGACGACCCGGCCCCTTAGCGCCGGCACCTTCTTGATCGTCCGGCGGTTCACCTCGACGAAGGCCTCGGCGGTGTCGAGCACCTCCACGATGGCGTCGCGGTCGAGGTCGTTCATCGACAGCAGGTTCTCGCCGCGAATCGAGCTCGTCACGGATGGCCCTCGGTGCCGATCCATACGCCGTCGAGGGTCGCCACAATGGCCTCGTCGCGCGACGTCGGGAGATTTTTGCCCACGAAGTCGGGTCGGATGGGCAGCTCTCGGTGGCCCCGGTCGACCATGACGGCCAACTGGACTGCGCGGGGCCGGCCCCAGTCAGTCAGGGCGTTGAGCGCGGCGCGCACGGTGCGCCCGGTGAAGAGGACGTCGTCGACGAGCACTACCGTCTGGTCGGTGAGGTCGTGGTCGATCGCCGTCGCCGCCGGGGTGGGAGCGGGATTGCTCCGGAGGTCGTCACGGTAGAAGGCGACGTCCAGCTGACCGTATCGAACCGGTCGGCCGGCGATCTCACCGAGGACCTCGGCCAGCCGCCTGGCGAAGGAGACGCCGCCGGTCTGCAGGCCAATGACCACCACTTCGTCGACGTCGCGAGTGTGCTCGATGACCTCGTGCGCCATCCGGCGAACGGCGCGAGACACGTCATCGGAGGTCAGGAGTCGGGACCGCGGGACGAACGTCGGGTCGCGCGCTGTCGCGTCACGAAGACTGCTCTCATCCACGGTGCCTCCCGTCGTGCGAGCCTCACCGGACCCGCTTCACGACTGCAGACCACGGTAGCAGACGAGCGCGACGTTCCCGCCCTAGTCGGCCTTATCCGTTGAGTGTTCGTCGACGGCAGGTCGTCGGAAGGACTCGATCGACGGCCCGGCTCCACGGCCCATCAGGCGATCGAGCACCCCGCCGAGCGGCTGCTCGGACTCGAGCGCGCGACGGATGATCACGTAGATGGCCGGCAGCGCCCAGAAGTCACCGCAGACCCAAAGGATCGCGGCGCCGATCTGCTGGTCGGCGAACGGTGCCAACGTGACGCCGGGGCGATGGGCGTAGACGGAGTACCAACTGGCCGTCGTCAGGATGCTCATCGATATCGCGAGGATCGTCATGACGATGTTGGTGGCGACGATGGCGGTCACCTGGAAGACCGGCCCGCGCGCGGGCTTCATGGGGTGCGACGGGATGATCTGCAGCCAGAACAGCACGCCCGTGACGATGAAACTGCCGTGCATCAACCATACGTGCACCCACGCGTTGCGCTCGCTCACGTCGAACCAGGACGGGACGTGCCAAGCGAGCATCGCGAGGTTGAACGAGACGACCGCGACCCACGGGTTGCGGATGAACCGTCCCACGGCTCGCCAGGGCGCGGCTCGCCGACTGAGGTAGAGGAACCGGCCGAGGGACCGTCGCATCCCCACCGGGAGCGCGAACATCAGCGGCACCCAGGGGGCGCCGGCGACGAGGAGGACGGGGGCCAAGAAGGCCAGTAGGAGGTGCTCGAGCATGTGGACGAAGAAATACCTCGACGCCCAGTAGTCGACGGGCGATTCGACGGCGAGCACCAAGACGGCGAGGCCGGCATAGAAGACGAGCGAGTTGCGACGCCGACGGCTGGTCCGCGACGGCGCCGAGTGGGCGCGAAGACGGGCCATACCGACTTCGTGGGCAAGCCCGGTCAGTGCGACGCCGACGAGCATCGGGTCAAAGGACCAGTGTCCGGTGATGTAGCTCACCGCACGTCGCCGTCGGGGGGCGCCGGTTCTTGGGCCGAGGCGAGCTCTCGCTGGTGCTGCTCCCACGCCGCGAGCATGCCGTCGAACTCGGGTGCTAGCTTTGGCGCCGTCGACCGGCCAGCCGGTCCCCCGGGGTGCACGACCTGCCACCACATGTAGACGGCGAAGGCACCGAGAAGCGGCCATTCGAAAACGTAGGCCCAGCTGAGCGCGTTGCCCCCGAGCGCCCGTCCCATCTCGATCCAGAAGGCGACGGCGCAAAGAGCCAAGCCGAGCGCGAGTGTCAGGTTCGCCTTCAGGGCGTCGGTCCCGTTCAGACGACTGGCCGCGACGACCTTCGCGGGGCCCGCTTCGACGTCGTCGTTGTCCACGCCGTCACGCTACAAGGCCGTCTCCCGGATCTTCGGCCCCTCGACGGTCTCGCCGAGGCGGGACGTCGGCCCGAGGACTTTGGTGCCACGGGGCCGCCGCTAGAGTGGTCCAAGCCTTTCGACGAACGAGCAGCGATGACCAGAGACTCCGAGCCGACCGGCGCCGCGTTGAGCGAGGAGCAGCGTGCGGCGGTCTTCGCCGGCGCGTTGGCGCCGACGGGCCCCGACGGTCGCCCCCGGATCGGACGCGGGGCGATCCCTGGCAAGTTCGCCCTCGCGGTCGCCGCCACCATCGTGGTCCTCGGGCTGGGCGGCGTCCTGATCGAGCACTACTTCGGCGGCGTCGGCCTCACCGGTGCGACCTCACCGTCGACGCTACCCACGACGCACGTCGGTCCGACTGGTCCGCAGCTGGGCGCCACCACCCGGGCCTTCATGGGTCTGCGCGACATCGCCCACGCGAAGGCCCCACCCATTACTCTGCGCGACCAGTTCAATCGGCCGTGGTCGCTCGCCGAGCACCGCGGCGAGGTCGTCGTGCTTACCTTCTTCAACCGCGACTGCACTGACATCTGTCCCGTGGTGGGCGCCGAGCTCCGCCTCGCTCGACTCGGACTCGGCGCGTTCGCGTCCCGGGTCGTGTTCGCGGTCGTCAATTCGGATCCCCGGCATCCCGATGTCGGGCCGCAGCCCCGCGCACTCACCTCGACCGGACTGGCGAGAAGTCGCTCGACGTACTTCCTCAGCGGAGCGCTGCGTCAATTGAATGCCGTCTGGGTGGGCTACGGCCTCAGCGTGAAGGTCGGGGCGCGGACGAGCCAGGTGGCCCACAACAACGTCATGTACTTCATTGCCCCCAACGGTCGTCTGGCGGCGTTGGCCGTCCCCTTCGGCAATGAGGACCGCTCGGGACTCTTCAGCCTGAGCGCGGCCGAGGTCCACCGCTTCGCCCGAGGCATCGCCACGGTAGCCGTTAGCCTTGCCGGGTGATGGACGACCGGCCCACCGACGACCGGGTCGTTTACAATCCGGCCTCCATGGCGACCTCGTCGCTCAGTCTCGAACGAATGGTCTGGTACCGTCGCCCCTGGTTCCTCGTCACCGTCGTCGTCGCCATCATCATCGGGGTCTCCGTCGTCACCGACCTCCCCCATCCAATCTCCAACGCCGAGGACGTCGCCGCCCAGAACGCGACCATGAAGCAGGTCAACGCCGACATCAAGCAGTGCACCTTCGGGCTGAGCGAGGCCTTCCGCTTTTACCGTGAGGAGACGGGCGGCCACCTCACGGCGTCCCAGCACAAGGTCATCAAGACCTACCTCGTGCAGGACCAGACGGTCTGCTCGTTCGCCGGTCCGAGCATGTCCGAATTAACGAACAATCTTCAACCTTCCGAGACGACGGCCGGCCGGGCTCTGGACAAGATGCTGAAGGTCCTGGTCCTCTGGATGGACTCCGACGCGAACGGGGCCATCGCCGACATCGCCATCCTCTTCGAGCACCCCGGCGATGCCACGGCGTTGGCCGACCTCGTCGGGCGAGAGAGCTACCTGGAGAAGGACCGCACGTTGGCCCTCGCCGACCTCGCCCGGGCCGATTCGATCCTCGGGACTAATCTCATCACCCTCAACCTGCCCGCGCTCGCCAGGCTGCCGGGCACCTGAGTTTCCGCAGTCGCTCACTGACCGCCGGTGAGCGTCAATTGGAGCCGAAGAATCCTCGCGAACGCTCCTCGCGCAGTAGCCGTCCGAGCTCCTCGTTGGGGTCCTCCTCGGACTGGAGCCAGCGGACCAAGTTCCAGAAGATGATCGGCACGAAGACTGCGGCCGAGATGAGCCAGATCAGCCCGGCACTCAGTTGCTGGTCGGCCGAGAGTGACAACCCCCGGCCCGCGACGTGTCGAAAGGCGTGGTACCACGAGCTGTTCGACATTCCGTCGAGGTAGGCGACGACCCACGCCGTCCACATGACTCCGGCGGCGATGGCGATCCGGTACGGGCGCGTCGCGCCGGGTGTTATCGGGGGCGATTCCACGAGCTCACTGAAGAGAGTCAGCCCCGCTCCCACGAGGGTCAGGGACTCCACGGCCGCGAGCCACGGGTGCCGGACGAGGAAGTCGACCACCGGGGCGACCCGCCAAAAGATCGTCAGGCCTCCGAAGGCCAGGGCGGCCATCACGGCACGCTGCTGGTGCGAAGTAGTGACGCGGCTTAATGCGACGCGGTCGACGTAGCGCGAAGACGCCGACGTCAAGCGAGTGCCGTCGGGCCCCACGTCGAGGGCACCCTTCGATGCCAGACCGACGCGATGCCACTGGGCGCCGGCGACGAGCAGTACGGGCACCGCGAAGGAGAACACCGCGAACTGGATGGCCTGAGCGAATTCGTAACGCCCGGCCCACGTGGCGAGGGGCGGTGCGAGGAACGCCCACCACAGGATGAGACCGAGTGCCGCCAGGACGATCCGGAAATGGCCGACCCTCGTCGATGGCGGCGTTAAAGGAGCGTCCGCCGTCACTCGGAGTGGTGACGCTGGAAGAAGCCCCAGAGACATACCGCCACGAAGACCCCTAGCAGGACCACCATCGTCTGGACCTGCGGGCCAATGTAGTCATTCACTGCTTGCATCATCACCACCTAACCATTCCTCGTTGCCACCCGGACCCTGAAACCACACCCTCACGCCGTCGACCTACATCACGTAGAACATCGCGGTAAGCAGCGCACCGCCAATCGCGAGGAATCCCCAGAAGTAGGTCATGGAGGCCACGCCCGCGCGGAACGCCTGGGCCGTCGGGGCCGCCGAGAGTTCGGGCTTGACTCCGCCCAGCTCGCGGCGCATCCGCAACGAGCGCGCCAGCGTTGTCTCGAGCCAGTAGGTGCCGATGACGAGGCTCACGATGTTGATGACCGCGAAACCGATGAAGGTCGACGAATAGCCGCTCGCCCCCGGGTAGAACGACAGTTTCTGGAACTCCCAGATCTGCAGGAACAGTGCGACCAGACCACTGACCACTCCGGTCCAGCCAGCGACTTGGAAGTCGGCGACGTCGCCCTGGCGCAGTCGTCGCTGTCCGTAGATCGCGAGCAGGGCCGTCGCCACCATCAGCAGGTAGATCGACCATCCGTAGTAAATCGGTGCGTGCTGGTCGTGGGGCCGCCACTCCAGCCCGTTGTTGCTCGAGCGCAGGTAGAAGTACGAGAACGCGAGCGACGCGACGAGAAAGGTGTACATGCCGATGAACAGCCGACCACCGGACCAGAGTGATCCGATGTGCGCGCGAAGCTCAAACTCGCGCTCCTCGGGTGTCTCGCTCGGTCCCACGGGCGACTTAAAGGTGTCAGTCATGCTGTCGTCTCCACTCACCACTAGGCCTGATCACTGCTGGACGTCGAGGTACTTCGCGCCATGCCATCGCCCATGTCGGCGAACGCCGGGGCACCCGGCTCGCTGTAACGGTAAGGGTCGGTCATGATCACGGGAATGCGCTCGAAGTTGTACGACGGCACGGGGTTCGCCGTCTGCCACTCGAGTCCCAACGAGTCCCAGGGATTCGCCGGGGCCTTCACCGGATTGATGAACATCGAGTACACGAGGTTCACGAGGAAGAGCAGGAACGACAGTCCGAGCAAGAAGGCACTCACCGACGAGAAGTCGTTGAGAACCTGCAGGTTGGACGCGTACGTGAAGACCCGTCGAGGCTGACCCAACAGTCCGATGACGAACATCGGGAAGAAGGTCAGATTGAAGAAGACGAACATGGTCCAGAAGTGCCACTTGCCGATCCGGGAGTTCATCATCCGACCCGTCATCTTGGGCAACCAGAAGTACAGGCCGGCCATGAACGCGAAGAGCAGCCCTCCCATGATGGTGTAGTGGAAGTGCGAGAGCACGAAGAACCCTCCGTGGACCGTCACGTTGACGGGGACGTCCGAGAGAAAGACCCCGGTCACCCCGCCGATGAGGAAGTTGAAGAAGAGGGCCATGCAGAAGAGCATCGGCACCTCGTATCTGATCTTCGCCTTATACAACGTTCCCATCCCGACCAGGAAGATGAAGCCGGTCGGAATTGATATCAGTTCAGTCGTGAGCATGAAGAGAGGTCGCATGTCGGGGTTGATGCCGCTCTGGAAAAGGTGATGCTGCCAGACGAAGAACGAGAGCAGGGCGACACCAATCATGCCGGCGGCCGCGACCTTATAGGCGAAGAGGGGTTTTCTGGTGAAGACCGGCATGATCTCGCCCACGATGCCAAAGCCCGGCAGGGCCATGATGTACACCTCGGGGTGGCCGAAAAACCAGAAGAGGTTCTGCCAGAGGTAGGAGCTGCCGCCGTGTTCGGTGACGTAGAACGAGGTCTGGACCGTCTTGTCGAGGAGTCCGAAGAGACCCCCGGCGACCAGCACGGGCGTGGCCAGCGTCAGCAGCGCCGCGGTGGCCAGGATGGACCACACAAAGATCGGCAGCCGGCTCCAGGTCATTCCCGGGGCGCGGTAGTTGATGATGGTGACCGCGATGTTGAAGCCTGCGGCCATCATGCCCAGGCCGATCACCGCGAAGCCGAGGAGGTACGAGACCATTCCCGGGCCGGCTTGGGTCTGCAAGGGGGCGTAGCCGGTCCAGCCGGTCGGGAAGCCCCCGAAGGGCAGCGCGGAGAAGATCACCATGTAGCCCGCAACGAAGATCCAGAAGCTGAAGGCCTCGATCCTGGGGAAGGCCATACGCCGCGAACCGATCATCAACGGCACCAGATAGTTGCCCAGCGGTCCGACGATGATTGACGTCGCCATCATCATCATGATGGTTCCGTGCTCACTGACGATCTTGATGTAAGTGTCGGGCGAGAACACGTGCGTGGTGGGATTGAGCAGTTCCGTGCGGATGGCCATGGCGAGCAGGCCACCAGTGAATAGGAAGAGCAGGACGCCGACGATGTACTGCATGCCGACGATCTTGTGGTCGAGGGAGTAGCGGAAGTACTTACTCCAGCCCTCGACGGACTTCTCGTCCCGCGCCTCGCGGCCGATCATCTTAGCCAGCGGGTAGTTCAACGCCCCTATGCCGAGCAGCCAGCCGAGAACGCCGACGGCGAGGCCCAGCGTGTCGGCGATGGCGTTCTGGCCAGAGTTGGCAATGTAGGGGTAGCTACTCGAGACGTAGTTCCCGAACCAGTGGCCCAGCACGTAGCCCAGGACGGCGCCCAGGATCGCCGTGCCGAGGTGCTGGCTCAGCCAACCAGGTCGTTGCGTTGTCGAGACCCCACCCGAGGACGGCGGCGCCGCAATTCTCGCCGCCACTTCAATCGGTCGTTCTGCGCTAATGGTCATCGCGCAATCTCCGTTTCTTTCATCGTGTTCGTGCTAGTCATCGTGCGTGCGTCCCTGTCATGAGGCCGGGGTCTGGGCGCCGTAGGTCTCCACCGTCGAGTACGGCGTCACGGTGCCGTCGGGGTAGAAGCCCCCGGCCGCGCCATTGGCGTCGGGCACGTAGGTCCAGGCGAACGCGGGAAGGTTGGCCGTGTTCGCGGCGTTCGCCGACTCGGTCGTCGTGGCCCAGTTCGTGAAGTTGCTCTCCGTGACGACTTTGCCGTAGTTGAACATTGCGCCGTGCCAGAGGCCGCAGAGTTCACTGCACCGAACCGTGAAGTTACCCAGCTGCTTGGTCTCGGTGTACGCCACGTTGTTCAACTGGGGGTTGGCGTCGGCCTTGACGCTCAGTTGGTAGGCCCAGAAGCTATGAATCACGTCGAGCGACGTTACGTTGAAGGCGATCGTGGTGTGGACCGGCAGGATGAGTTTGTCCGACTCGAAACCACCGAAACTCGGGTACCGGTAGGTAAACTTCCACTGCTGACCAATGACCTGGACGACCAGCACGTGGCCCGGCGTCCACGAGGCGTTACCGCTCAGGGCGGCCGTCTCGGCTTGCGCGGCGCCCGTCGGGGACCAGACTGGGTTGGGGCCTTCGCCCCCGCCCGAGCCGTGCTCGACGATCACCGCCCAGGTACCGTAACCGGCGAGGAACAGGACGATGACTGACGTCGCGGCGATCCACCAGACCTGAACCTTGCGATTCGTGCGGGCGTCCTCGCCCCCAATCGACTCCGCGGCGCCCTCACGCTTGGCGCTCCACACGGTGGCCGCAAAGCCCATGTAGACCCAGACGCCGATCATGATCGGCAGGGCGATCACGAATAGCACATTGAAGGTCTGCTGGTTCTTCACCGCGGTCTCGGTCATACGACCGGGAGGGACGTGGGGTCCGACGAGGAACCAGAACAGCAGATCCGCCGCGACCGACAGGACCGCCCAGATCATCGTCATGCGACGAAGGTCGCTCGTTTCACTCTTAGCGTTCTCGGCAGACATGATCTACGCCACCACCTTCAAGAAGCCGCCCATGAACCCTTGCGTCGACATCGGCCCTCCATTTCCGAAAAGGTAGCCCAGGCCGCAGGGCACAAAGCACTGCCATGAGTAGTTCCCGGCTCCCGGCGTTTTGAAGCTGAACTTGATGACGTTGTGGTCGAAGTTCGTGGTGCACGGCGCCTGGCCGCAGGCCTTGGTCGAACTCGCACTGATCCCGACCAAGGGGACGTCGATCCCCAGGGCCGGCACGGTGAAGGTGTGGCCGACGCCGTTGCCGGTGTTCGAGTTGTAGGCGCTGGTGGTCACACCGTTCAGGCTCATGGTGGACCCGACAGTGCCCGTTATCTGCCCCCACTGCTGGTTGCGCAGCGGGCTGCCCGAGTCGTACTGCAGAATCGTCATGTTCACTACGGTGTTGGCCGGTAACTCCCAGGTCGTGCTGTGAACCCACTTGCCGGCGGGCGACTTCACGAGGTACGCGACCCAGGTCGGATGGTCGCCGAAGCCGATTGCGCCGACGGTCTGCACGGTCAGGTTGACCGGTTGGCCGGCCCCCCCTCCCGTGAAGCTGACGACGCCGAATGGAATACCTGGCGTGAGGAACGCGGCGACTGCCGCGACCACTAGACCCACGCCCACGACGAAAACCCCGAGGGCCGTCGCGAGCCGGCTATTTCTCGACATACATCTCCCTTACGACGTAGACACTGGGTGCGCGCTGACCAGAAGACTAGGTGCGGACGCCATGTAATGTCGCTTTTGATGCAACGTCAACCTAAGAAACCTCTTAGCGTTCACGTCGGCCTCGCGATCGCCGAGGTCATCTGCATCACGGCCTTCGCCGTTGAACTCTCCCGGGCGCTCTCGGGGAACACGCTGTCGTGGGCCTACGTGTTCGAGTGGCCGGTCCTCGGCGGCTACGGGCTCTACATGTGGCATCGGCTCGGCCGCGACGACTCCGCACCGTTAACAACAGCGAGCGAAGCCGACGAGAAGAGCCTGCGCTCCTATAACGAATACCTCGAACGGGTGCACGACAACTCGTGGGACCGCCCGGACTCACCGGTCCACGACTGACGCGACCCAGGTCGTGTCATGTCCGGCGCTCTAGTGCACGGCGCACTGGTGAAGCAGGCTGAGCAGTTCGCTCACGGCCGACCGCGGGCCCGACCAATTGCCTAAGGGATTGTCGGGGATCACCCACTTGAGTTGGCCCCTCGGATCGACGATGAACACGTAGTCCGAGTGGATGCCCATCTTGTCGGTGCGCTTCGCGACGACGCTGATGCTGTAGGCGGACCAGACCTTCTCGACGACCTTAACGTGATCATTCGTCACGAAGTAGAAGTCCTTGATGTCCCCGAGTGCGCGCCGCTGAATGAAGTGTCGCACGTCGGCGAAAGACTCGTGATACGGATTGGTGGCGACGACCACGATGTCGAGGGGCGCGTTCACCGACAGCGCCGCGCGAACGCTCTTCAGCTGGCTCGCCAGGAGAGGGCAATCGGTCCAGCAGACCGGGTCGAGGAAGGTGAGCGGGGTGTAGTGGCCACGGTGCTCGCCGAGATGGTACGGCCGACCGGCCTAATCGACCAGGCTGAAGCCCGCCGCGGGACCGGCGACGGCCGACGCGGGGCCGTTCTGGGCGAGGAAGAAGGTGTTCTCGGCTGACGCCACGCTGGCCCAGCCCATGGAGAAGACGGAGAAAAACGGCCCCCGCCGCGAACGATGCGGCGACAGCGCCTGTGCTCGAACGCATCACTCGCGGGAGGCGTCGCTCGCGCGGCGTGGCCGACCGGGCACTCGGCACGGCGCACCAGGCAAGCAGCGCCAACGGGACGAGCGAGTTCAGATTGGTCGCCAGGCCACCGAAGACCGCGGCATCTTGGGCGACGAGCCGCAGCACGGCGCAGCCGCCGATCAGCAACCGGACCGGCCAGCGCAGTGGTCGGACGGTGGACCACCAGAGGCCCGTCGCGCAGGCGATCAGCCAGAACTCGACGAGGAGGTTAAATCCCCCGCCCATGGTGCCCGCGAGGGAGCCTCCCCGCGTAGCGAGCCACGACAGCCATTGGGGCTGGGGGGTCTTGGTCATGAGGCCCGTCATCGTCGTCCGGGCGTTGGAGTTCCCGCCGTGCCAGAACTCGCGTCCCAGCAGGCTCTGGGCGACGGCCCCGACGACCAGCACCACGCTGAGTCCGCGGCTGGTGAGGCGGGCGAAGTGGGCGGTGAATCGGCGGTTGCCCACGACGAGCCACGCACCGGCCGCGACGTAGAAGAGAGGGGCACCGGGCCAGCCGAAGAGGATCGAACTGGTGGGAGTTAAGAGTCCGCCCGCCGCACCGCCCACCAGCCAGATCATCGAGTCCCATCCCACCGCGACCGCGGCCGCCAGTCGTCCCGCGTCGCGGTTCGACACGAGCAGCAGCAGACCGATGCCTACTTGAATCCACGCGGTGCCGACGGCGAGGGCCACCGGGTGGCTGTTCTAGATGCCGATGCCGTCAAACACGATGGCGTGCAGCCACGATATCGGTCCGACGGACGCCGGGGCGACAACGTCGTTGGCCAGTCCGAGGGGCATCGAGGTCTGAAACTGGAGTATCTCGTCCAGGATCCACAGTGCGCCGAAGTTCCAGCGCAGGTAGGTTCGGCTACGCGGCTCGGCGAGCCCGCCCTCGGAGAGGCTGAACGAATAGACCTGACGCATCGCGGTCGACACCAGCAGCACCACGAACCCCAGTCCGAGGATCCACGCCACGCTCGTGGCGAAGTGCGAGTGACGAAAGATCGCCACGACCAGCGGATTCGTCAGCTGGATGGGTGATCCGCCCATTCCCGGCATGTCAGACGTCCGTCGCGCTAGCCGTTCAGATGTTCGACGCAGGCCGACAGGACGCCGTTGACGAACGCCGGTGAGCCGTCGCTCGAGTACACCTTGGCCAGCTCGACGGCTTCGTCCAGGACCACGGCCATCGGTGGCGCGTCCTCCATCCATAGTTCGCCGAGGGCGAGGGTCATAATAAGTCGGTCGACGATTGCGATGCGGTCCAATTGCCAGTCGATGGCGCTGGCCGAGATGAGCTCGTTGGACCTCGCCTGGTGCTGCTCGGCCGACGTGAGCAGCGTGACGGTGTACGGGTCGGGCCGAAGTGGGAGCTGATTGAGCACGGTCGTCACGTCGCGGCCCTTGATGGTCGCCTCGTAGAACACTTCGAGCGCCCGCTCGCGCGCGTGGTGACGTTGGACGCCGAGTTCGCTCACGCTAGGCCCGGGTCATGTACTCGCCAGTACGGGTGTCTACCTTGATGACCTCACCCGGACCGACGAATAGCGGCACCTGGACTACGAGGCCGGTCTCCAGAGTGGCCGGCTTACGAGCTCCCGACACCCGGTCCCCCTGGACTCCAGGCTCGGTGTCGGCGATTGTCAGCTCCACCGACGCCGGGAGCTCGACGCCGATGATCTCGTCATTGTGCAGGATCAGCATGGCCTTGCCGGTTTCGGTGAGGAAGTTCGCCGCCTCGCCCAGGTTCTTCGAGGAGACCGGCACCTGGTCGTAGGTGGACTGGTCCATGAAGATGTAGTCGTCGCCGTCGCGGTAGAGGTACTGGGTATCGCGCTTGTCGATGATGGCCTGCTCGAGGCGCTCGTCCGAGCGGTAGGTGCGCTCGATCACCGCGCCGGTGCGCGCGTTGCGCAGCTTGGTGCGCACGAAGGCCCCGCCCTTGCCGGGCTTGACGTGCTGGAACTCAATGACGGCAAACAGGTTGCCCTCAATCACGAGCGTGATCCCATTCTTAATGTCGGAGGTGGAGATGGCGGCCATGAGCCTGGGGACCTTTCGGGGGACGTGCGGTGCTCAGTCTAGGCAACGGCTTGGGAGTCCCGAATACTAGGGCTGGACGAGGCGGCGCACGGCGTCGAACGCGAGGTCGTAACTCGTGGCACCGAAGCCCGCGACCGTGCCGCTGACGACGCCGGCCAGTGTGCTGAGGTGACGGAACGGCTCGCGGGCCGCCGGGTTGGTGAGGTGGACTTCGATCTTGACGCCCTCGAAGGTCGAGAGCGCATCGGCGAGCGCCCACGACGAGTGCGTTAACGCTCCGGCGTTGATGACGATCGCCGCCGCCCGACCACGGGCCTGGTGCACGGCCTCGATGAGTTCGCCCTCGAAGTTCGACTGGAGGTGGCGGACGCTGAACCCGGCACCGCTCGCGAGCTCGGTGAACCTCGCGACGTGCTCGGCCAATGTCGTCGGTCCGTAGATCTCGGGACTGCGTTCTCCCAGGAGGTCGAGGTTCGGTCCCGACAGCAGCACTATCTCGTGGTTCATGGCTCTCCTCTAAACGTCTCCAACACTTCGCGCACCAGCGCTCCGTCGACGCCGCGCACGACCTCGAACCCCTCCGCGCCAGCGAGCACGAAGGTCAGATCATGGTGGGCCTTCTTGTCGTGGGCCATGGCCTCGAGCAGCGACGACGTGGGGCAGTTCAGCGGCACGCGGCTCGCCAGGCCGAGCGCCGCGAGCACCTCGTCGTGGCGCACGACCTCCGAGTCGTCGACCCGGCCCATTGCTCGCGCCAGGCGAACGGCGAAGGCCAGCCCGATCGCGACCGCCTCGCCGTGGCGCAGTTCGTCGGTGTTGCGCGCGAGCGAGACCTTCTCCAGCGCGTGGGCCAGGGTGTGGCCGTAGTTGAGGAGCGCCCGGGAGCCACCCTCGCGTTCGTCGGCCGACACGATCGACGCCTTCAGCGTCACTGACATCACGATGAGGTCGTGCAGCGAGACGTCGGCGAGCTCGGCGGCGAATCCGCCCTCCAAGAGCCAGCACTTCGCTACCTCGCCCAGCCCGCCGAGGCGCTCGCGTTCGGGCAAGGTCGTCAGCGTCTCGAAGTCACAGAGCACGCCAAGGGGCTGGTGGAACGCGCCGGCCAGATTCTTTCCGGCGCGAAGGTTGACCGCAGTCTTGCCGCCAATCGCCGCGTCGACCTGGCCGACGAGGGTCGTGGGGATGTGCACGACGCCGACGCCGCGCAGGTAGATTGCCGCGGCGAAGCCCGCGAGATCGGTGATCGCCCCGCCCCCGACGGCGACCACCACGTCGTCGCGCGAGAGCTCGAGGTCGGCGAGTTGCTCGAGCAGGCTCTCGAGACCGGCGACGCTCTTGGCGGACTCGCCCTTGGCGACCACGACGACGTGCTGGGCCACACCGGACTCGAGATCGAACCACGGCTGACGGGTCAACTCGGACGAGGTGACGATCGCCACCGAAGTCGCCCGGGGGGCCCGGGACGCGAGGAGGTCGGTCAGCTGGCGCCGAGCGCCCTCTTCGAGCACGACGTCGTACGAGCGCTCGCCCAAGGCGACCGTGACGATCACGACGACTCCTCTTCGAACGCCTCGATCACGCGCGCCACCACGTCGTCGAGTTCGCCGGAGGCGTCGACGCGCGCCCGCGAAACCTCGACGTACCACCGCTCTCGTTCATCGCGCAGCCGGGCCAGTGCGTTCTCGGGGTCGTGGCCGAGCATCGGACGGTCGACGCCGTCCAGGCGGTCCAGGATCACGTCGTTGGCGCAGTCGAGCCAGAGCGTCGTCTGGGCCGCGAGGAGTTCGCGTGCGCCCAGAGTCGTGACGACGCCGCCCCCGGTCGCCACTACGGCGTCCACCCCCAGCGCTCCCTCGAGCGCGGCCAACTCGCGCACGCGAAAGGACGACTCGCCCTCGGCGCGCAGGAACTGCGCCACCGTCTGTCCGACGGAGACGGCGACCAGATCGTCGGTATCGAGGGCCTCGCACTCCCAGCGCCGCGCCACGTCGCGAGCGACGGAGGTCTTGCCCACGCCCGGCATTCCCACGAGGACGAGCCGGGCCACGCTCAGCCCGGGCGGGCGGCCGATGACGTGGACCCCAGGTGCGCGATGTAGGAGGCGTGGTTGCGGGTGAACTCCCCGACCGAGTCACCACCGAACTTTCGCAGCGCCTCGTTGGCGAGCACCAGTGCCATCATCGATTCGGCGACCACGCCGAGCGCCGGCACCGCCGTCACATCGGTGCGTTCCTTGAACGACACCGTCGACGCGCCGGTGGCGACGTCGACCGTCTCGAGCACCGGACGGTTCAACGTCGCCAGCGGCTTCATGGCGACCTTCACGATGATCGGCGATCCCGACGACATCCCCCCCTCGAGACCGCCGGCGTGGTCACTTCGCCGGACGTAGCCGCCGCCGAGAGAGTGGGACTCGTCGAGTGCGATCGCGTCGTGGGCCGCGCTACCGCGCTGAGCCGCCTGGGCCATCCCGTCACCGATCTCGACAGCCTTGACGGCCTGAATGCTCATAAGGGCCCCCGCCAGCAGTCCGTCAAGCTTGCGATCCCAGTGGACGTGGCTGCCCAGTCCCACCGGCACGCCGTAGGCGATGACCTCGACGACGCCGCCAAGGGAGTCGCCCTCCTTGGCGGCGGCCTTGATCTCGACGACCATGGCGAGGGCCGCTTCTTCGTCGAAACAGCGAACCTCGCTCGCGTCGACAGATTCGAGGTCGCTCGCGCGAGGTCGCCGACCGCTCGTGACGGCGGCCTGGCCAATGCGCACCACGTGGCTGACGACCTCGACGCCGATGGTCGCCAGCAGGGCCTTGGCCAACGAGCCGGCGGCGACGCGGGCCGCAGTCTCGCGGGCGCTCGCGCGTTCGAGCACGTCTCGCGCGTCGTCGAAGGCGTACTTCTGCATTCCGGCGAGGTCGGCGTGGCCGGGACGGGGCTTGGTCAACTTGGCGCTCGGGGTGCCGGGCGCGGCCGCCATCTCCTGGTCCCACTTGGGCCATTCGGAGTTGAGAATCTCAATAGCGACCGGCGAGCCGAGGGTGCGACCATGTCGGACCCCGCCGATCAGGCGCAACTCGTCGCGCTCGAAGCGCATCCGCGGTCCGCGCCCGTAGCCCAGCCGGCGTCGGCTGAGCTCGTCGCCGAGCTGCTGAACGTCGACCGCGAGACCCGATGGCAGGCCCTCGATGATGACGCTCAGCGAAGGTCCGTGGCTCTCGCCGGCGGTGAGGAAGCGCAACATCGTTCAATTGTAGGGCCGACGCCCCGGGACTACTGCTCTTTGGCGTAGAAGGGGTTGACGCCCGAGGCGTGATCCGTGACGTCCACCACTCCCGTCAGCGACGGGATCGCTTCGACCAGGGATGTCTCAATGCCCTGGGACAGCGTCAGGCGACTCATCGCGCAACCCTGGCACCCACCCGACAACTTTACGTAGGCGACCTTCTGCTCCTCGTCGAGCGCGACGAGGTCGGCCCGACCGCCGTGGGCGGCGATCGAAGGATTGATGCTTGACTCGAGGACCTCCATCGCCAACACGGCGAGCGGTCCCTCGACGCCCATGGCGAGGATCTCGGCGGGGACACCGGGATTGACCTCCTCGGGCGTGGGGATGTTCGGGTTGACGAGGACCAGTCCGCCCCCGCCCTCGCTGGCGAACTCGAGGCGGCTGCCACGCAGGCGCGCGATGCTCGACTGGGGCACGACGATTGTCACGCCGCCGTCCTCGCCGATGGCCGCACCCTCCGGCGCGTCGGCGCGGTCCGAGAAGTACAGGTCGTAGGCGTAGCCCGCGCCGCGCGTGCCGGTCACCTCAACGTAGAGAGCGAGTCCGTCGCTCTGGTCCTCGTTGTGTAGGGCGTCGGTCACGACGTTACGGGCCTCGTCGGTGAGCGAGAGGACGTCGAAGGTCTGGACGGTGGTCATCACCCGAGTCTAGAGGTGGCGTCGCGCTCTGTCGACGGCATGTAACGTGCCTTCGTGACAGCAATCCCCCCCGACGCCCACGAATGGGTGAGCTTCGAGGACACCAAGCGCCAGCGGACCTGGATGTTCGACGTGACCTTCCTCGAGAGCAACTGGACCTGCATCTTCGGCAATGGGTGTCAGGGCGTGCTGACCGGACCGACGCCTGAACTGTTCCAGGGATGCTGCAGCTACGGCGCCCACTTCACGGACGAGAAGGACCGCCGCCGGGTCGAGAAGGCGGCCCTGCGCCTCTCCGCGGACCAGTGGCAGTTCAAGTCCAAGGGCCGCTCCGCCACGACCCGAGTGAAGAAGAACGGCGAGAGCGTCACCAAGCTGGTGGAGGGCGCGTGCATCTTCCTCAACCGTCCCGGCTTCCCCCGTGGTCCGGGCTGCGCCCTGCACGTGATGGCGATCGACAACGGCGAGAGCTACATCCCGCTGAAGCCCGAGGTCTGCTGGCAGCTACCGCTAAGGCGTGACGATGAGGTCCAAGACAACGGGCACGTCATCACCCGGGTCGCGCAGTGGAATCGGGGGCACTGGGGCGGGGGCGGCGAGGAGTTTCATTGGTGGTGCACCGAGGACGCCTCGGCGTTCATCGGAAAGTCGCGCGTGGTCGACTCCATGGCCGAGGAGCTGGTCGCAATGGTCGGACAGTTGGTCTACGACCAGTTGCTGGCCTACATGAACTCGCGCAAGCGCCAGCCCAAGGGAACGCTGCTGCCGCACCCCGTGCTGCGCAAGAGGTCCTAGCCCTCGGCCCGGAGGGGGTCCTCTTCGTTGAACGCGGTACGCGGCAGGCTGCCGAGAATCTCGTCGTAGCGGTCCTCTTCGGCGAGGCACCACTCGGCGTGGACGTCCTCGGGGGCCGCGCCGCACTCGGCGCACGTAGTGGCCCTCGGTCCGGTGGAGCGCTTGAGTTCGCGAGCTTCCACAAACCTGCGGTGGCGGCCTTTTTTCACGTCGACTCCTCACTGGCCGCGGGCCCTAGCCGACGGCGACCGCAACCCAGCGGAACTGAGTTGAGTATCCATGATACCAACACATCTCTTCGCACGAACCCTTATCATCGGGACGTGAGCCAAGCCTTTGATCCCAACGAGATGGTCCTGCGATTTCGCGAGCGGGCCGAGGCCGTCAAGCGACGGGGCTTCCCGCCGGTCGAGGGTCCCGAGCGACTGCTCTTCATCGAGGCGGCCCGACTCGACTTCCAGGACTTCGCGATGCTGGGCGACGCCACCGTGACCTTGCAGGACGGGATCTTGCGACTCGAGGTGGACCTGCGGCCCCGCGAGGACGAGGCTCACTAACCCGCTAAGGCGACATCGCGGTCGATACGCGTGCCGTGGCCTCGGAGAACGTTGCGACTCCCTGGACCAGTAGGACCCTCGCTCGAGCGCGGGCACCCGGATTCTGGCGGGCCTCGTAGCATCGATTCGCACCGTTGGCAAAGTCGGCGTAAGCCCGGTTGAGTAGCGTCGTCGCCTGCACGTCGGGCGTCGGCAACGCCTGCTCCGCGTGCCCGTCATCGGTGAAGAGCACGGCGCAGATCGTATGCAAGGCGACGTTGGACGACGACGGCTCGGCGAGCGCGGTCGCCGCGTGGCCCACGTCGGCCAGCAGCGTCTTCGAGTTCACGAAGAAGTTGCTCTGGTGCGCCCAGGAGGACGTGGCCTGTCCGGCGCTAATGGACCCGCACGCCCCCAACAGCAGCCCGGCCGTGAGCAGCCCGGCGAGCCAGCGAATCACGCCACGACTACGAGGTGCAGGAGTCGCCGTCCCCGACGCACCACGAGATAGCGGCCGTGCAGGGCTCTCGAGAGGTCGATCACCGTCGTCGCGTCGACGCGTACGTTGTTGACGTACGCTCCTCCCTGCTCGAGGAAGCGCCGGGCCTCGGCCTTGGACGTAGCCAGGTCGCAGCGCACCAACAGGTCGGTCGGGTCGACGCCCGCGGCGACCTCGTCGCGCGACCACGTCGACGAGGGCGCGTCGGCCACCACCTGGAGCAAAGTCGCCTCGTCGAGCTCGGCGATCGACTCGGCGAACAGCGCCTCACCGGCCCGCTCGGCCTGACGGGCCGCCCCCTCGCCGTGCACCAACTCGACCACCGAGTGGGCGATAGCCCGCTGGGCCAATCGCTCCTGGGGCCGGGAGCGAGTGGCCTCGTCGAGCTCGAGGATCCTCGGGTGGTCGAGGAACGTGAAGAAACGCAACAGCGACGGGGTCGTCGCGTCGTCAGCGTTGAGGAGGAACTGGTGGAGCTCGAACGGCGAGGTCATCGCGGCGTCGAGCCACACCTTGTCGTTGCCCACTTCGGACTTGCCGAACTTCTGACCGTCGGCACGCAGCAACAAGGGCGAGGTGAGACCGGCCACCGCGTGGCCCGTCTCCTTTCGCACCAGCTCGGTGCCCATGGTGATGTTCCCCCACTGGTCCGAGCCGCCCAACTGCAACGTGCAGCCGTGGTCGACGTGCAGACGCAAGAAGTCGTAGGCCTGCAAGAGCATGTAGGAGAACTCGGTGAAGGAGAGTCCGACGTCGTCGCGGTCGAGGCGGCTCTTCACCGACTCCTTCGCGATCATCTGATTGACGGTAAAGTGCTTGCCCACGTCGCGCAAGAAGTCGGTCAAGGTGACCGTTGTCAGCCAATCGGCGTTGTTCAGCAACAGGGCCCGCGACGGACCGGCCCCCTCGGAGAAGTCGAGGAATCGGCCAAGTTGCTCGCGGATCCCCACCAGGTTCTCGGTCAGGAGCTCCTCGGTGATCAGGGGCCGTTCGACCGCCTTGAAACTGGGGTCGCCAATCAGACCGGTGCCCCCGCCGGCGAGCGCGATCGGGCGGTTGCCGGCCAGTTGGAGCCGCCGCAGATTGCACAGCTGCAGGAGACTGCCCAGGTGCAGCGACGGGGCGGTCGGGTCGAAGCCGATGTAGGCCGTGACGCCGCCGGCCGAGAGCCGGTCGAGTACGGCCTCGTCGGTGGCCTGATGGACCAGCCCGCGAAACCGCCAATCCTCTCGGAGATTCATGGGGACAGTCTAGGAGTCGGTCCGTCTAGAGAGGGGCGTTCGACGACGGGAAGTGGGTCTGCAACCAGAGCACGAACGAGTGCCACGCACCCGTCGTCTCACATATTCCAATGACGATCAGCAGAACCCCGCCCACGCGGCCGATGACCTTCTGATGCCGTCTCAGCCAGCCCGACACCGTCGTCATCCACTCGGTCGCCAGTGCCGCCACCACGAAGGGGATGCCCAGCCCAATGCAGTAGAAGAACGCGAGGATCGATCCGCGCAGCGCCGTGGCGCCCGAGGACGACGCCGCGAGTCCGAGTATCGCCGACAGCGTAGGTCCGATGCAGGGAGTCCAACCGAGGGCGAAGAGGAAGCCGAGCATCGCCGCGCCGAGGACCGAGACCCGCGGGAGCCGGTGGACCCGTCGTTCGCGGCCCAGCCACGACGAGGGCCACCAACCGGCGAAGAAAAGGCCGAGGAGCACTGTCACGACACCAAAGACAATTTCGAGGAGACGCTGGTGGGTCTTGAGCGTCGAACCGAGGCCGCCGAAGAGGGCGCCGAAGCTCACGAAGACCACGGCGAAGCCCACGACGAAGGCGAGGGCGCCCAGCACCGCTCGACCCCGTCCGGAGCGGCCCCCGGCGGCGCCGGTCGAACCACTGAGAAAGGCCAGGTAGCCGGGCAGCAGGGGCAGTACGCACGGCGACACGAACGAGACGAGCCCTGCCGCGACGGCCAAGGGCAGGGCGGCAATGACCGGGAGCGACGACACCGAGGCGATCATCGTCCGTCCACGAGGTTCGCGACCTCGGCGTTCCACTCCCCGTGGACGAGGACGTTGCGTGACCGAGACGGCACACGCGCGACCACCACCGTGACGCCGGCCTGCGCGAGGTCGGCCTCGATGGCGAGTTTGAGTTCCGCGCGAGTGGCGACCACTCGCCCCGCGTGGCCAAAGGCCGTCGCGATGCCCGCCAGGTCGTGGGGGCGCGGCGTCGCGAAGAGCCGCTCGAAGGGCCGCTCGGCGAGGGCCGACGCCTGGGGCAGGAAGGAGAAGATGCCACCCCCGCCGTTGTCGGCGACGACGATCACGCAAGACCCGCCCGCGTCGCCCAGGCCGTCGACCAGTCCCGACACGTCGTGGAGCATCGTCACGTCCCCGATGAGTGCGATCGCGCGCGATCCGACCGCGACGCCGAGCGCCGTCGACACCACGCCGTCGATCCCGTTGACGCCGCGATTGGAGAACGTCGGCGCGTGGCGCGGGGCCGCCCACCACTCGACGTCGCGCACCGGCATCGACGAGCCGACCACGAGGGCGGCGCCGAGACGAGTCGACGCCGCAACGACCTCGCGCGCGACGGCCGGCTCGCTGAGAAGTTCCTCGACCGCGTCAACGCGCTCGAGCCACTGCCCCACGTCGCTCGACGCGCGGCGCCAGAGTTCGAGGTAGCCCGGGTCCGCCACCGCGGCGTCGTCGCGCGGAGGCAGCCCGGCGACCGACTCACTTACCAGGCGGTCCGGGTCGGCGATGAATCCGGCCCCGCCGAACCCAATGGTACGAACACCCCACTCGCGAAGCCGCTCCTGGAGGATCCTCGATGCGGGCAGACCACCCAAGCGCACGACGACGTCGGGCCTCGCCGCGGCGGCGAACGACTCGACTCGCAACAACGGATCGAAGTAGGACAACGATCCCTGGGCGGTCGCGTCGCCCAGCACCACCCAGTTCATGGCCAGACAGTCCTCGATGACCGAAGCCGCGACGCCCCGTCCCACGACGCAGAGGACCCGCCGTCCCCCCAGATCGACCTGGGACTTCGGGGTGAGCCACTCCTCGACCGGGTCGTCGATGGGCTCGGGCAGGGCGAACGGGTCGCCGATCAGCGGCTCACCGAACGCGGCGTTCAAGTGGACGGGGCCGGAGTGGCCCGGGGCATTGACCGCGCTTCGCCAGAGCCGAGTCGCGAGGCCGCGCCACGCGGATGCGGACTCGTAGGTCGGGACGCCCGGCTGCTCGGAACGGCGCACCATGTCGGCGTAGAGCTCATGCTGGTTCATTGTCTGAGGCGCCCCGACGCCGTGAAGCTCGGGCGGACGGTCGGCCGTCACGATCAGGAGGGGCACGTACGCCTGGTCGGCCTCGGCGACGCACGCGTGGAGTTCGGCGGCGGCCGTGCCGCTGGTGACGACGATCGCCACGGGCAACTTCGACGCGAGCGCCCGGCCGAGGGCGAAGAACCCGGCGCTGCGCTCGTCGATTCGCACGTGGAGGGTCAGCTCGTCCCTGGCGGCGCAGGCCAGCACCAGCGGCGTCGAGCGAGAGCCCGGACAGATCACCACGTCACGCAGCCCGCGGCGGACCCACTCGTCGAACAGGGTGGCGGCGAACGTCGCCTGGACCGCGCTCGGGCTGGGTACGCTCTGTGCCAATGTCACTCCTCGGTGTCCAACGTCACGGCTCGGGCCCCACCTTCGTGTGGCTCCACGGTTTCACCCAAACCAGGGATTCGGCCCATCGGTTCCGCACCATTCTGGCAGGAACCTACGAACTGCTGACGGTGGACCTCCCGGGCCATGGTGAGAACGCGTCGAGCGCGGCGACGCTCGACCAAACGGCCCAGCGGCTGGCGGACTCGCTGCCCGACGGACCCCACATCGTCGGGGGCTACTCGCTGGGCGCCCGGGTGGCCCTGCACTTCGCGCTCGCGTACCCCGATCGGGTCCGTCAGGTCGTGCTACTCGGCGCGTCACGGGGAATCGAGGACCCCGCCCAGCGCGCCCAACGCCGGCGCCACGACGAGGACCTCGCCGCTCGCATTGAGGCGATCGGCGTGCCGGCCTTCCTCGACGAGTGGCTGGGCCAACCGATGTTCGCCGCTCTACCGAACGACCCGCGGGAGCGGGCCGCACGTAGCGCCGACGCGGCGGGACTGGCCTCGTCGCTGCGATGCTCGGGCACCGGCACTCAGGAGTGGCTGGGCCCACGCCTCTCGTCGATTGAAGTTCCCACGTTCGCCCTCGCGGGCGAGGACGACGACAAGTTCCTCGTGGAGGCGGCCGCCATCGCCGACAGTGTCGGGCGCGGGACGACCGGGGTCGTCGTCGGCGCCCACCACGCGGCCCACCTCGAGGCACCCGAACTGACCGCCCGCGGGGTGCTCGACTTCACAGCCCGATTCTGAGCGACAGCACGAGAGTCAAGATCGCCCCCACCAGCAGTTGCGATCGGGCCGAGTACTTGAGCATCGGCAGGAGCTCGCGACCGCAGTGGTTCGAGTAAGCGAGGCGCAGTGCGGGCACGTACCCGACGAGCGCCACCACTCCCACCACGTAGTGGCCGGCGCCGGCGAGGCCCACCAGAGCGCCCAGCACGCAGGCGAGGTACAGACCCGACGCGCGGTCACGGCCGAGTCGGGCCGCCAAGGTGCGCTTGCCCGCCACCCGGTCTCCCACCACGTCGCGCAGATTGTTCGCCTCGAGCAGCGCACACGCCATGAAGCCGGTCGCCGCCCCCAGCCACCACGCGCGCGACGGGATTGAGAGGTGCTGGACGTAGGCGGCGCCGACGGTCGCCACCATCCCGAAGTAGACGAACACGAAGAGCTCGCCCAAGCCCAGGTAGCCGTAGGGCCTCGGACCGCCCGTGTAGAACCATCCGGCGAGGATTGCCGTCGCGCCGATCGCGACGAGCCACCACGAGGTGCGTGACGCCAGCACGAGGCCCGCGATCGCCCCCAACGCGAACCACGCGAACGAGACGTCGCGCACCCGTCGGGGCGCGACCAGCTTCGACGCGGTGAGGCGGAAGGGGCCGACGCGGGCCTCGTCGGTGCCGCGCACACCGTCGGAGTAGTCATTGGCGAAGTTCGTGGCGATCTGCAGGGCTAACGCCACCACCAGGCACAGTCCGACGTTGAGCCAGTTGATCTCGAGCGGTCGCACGAGCGACGTGCCGACGGCCACCGGGACCGTGGCGGCGGGCAGTGTGCGCGGCCGGGCCGCGAGCACCCAGCGCCGGATCGGCCCGGGTGCCTCGGTCACGGGCGCTTGGGGAACTTCGAGAAGTCCGGCTTGCGGTGCTCCACGAAGGCGTTGCGACCCTCCTGGCCCTCCTCGGACATGTAGTAGAGCATGGTGGCGTCCCCGGCGAGCTGTTGGATGCCGGCCAGTCCGTCCTCGGCGGCGTTGAAGCCGGCCTTCAGCATCCGCAGAGCGATCGGGGAGAGCGTGAGCATTTGGCGGCACCACGCCACGGTCTCTCGCTCGAGGTCCGCGAGCGCGACGACGGTGTTCACGAGTCCCCACTCGAGGGCCTGGTTCGCGTCGTACTGGCGACAGAGGAACCAGACCTCCTTGGCGCGTTTCACCCCGATGGAGCGGGCGAGCAACGACGATCCGTAGCCGCCGTCGAACGAGCCGACCCGTGGTCCGGTCTGCCCGAAGCGGGCATTGTCCGCGGCGATTGAGAGGTCGCACACGAGGTGCAAGATATGGCCCCCGCCGATCGCGTAACCGGCGATCTGGGCGACCACGGGCTTGGGAAGCCGGCGGATCTGGATCTGGAGGTCGAGGACGTTGAGGCGACCAACGCCCTGGCGCGCAACGTCGTCGTCGCCCAGGTAGCCGTCGTCGCCGCGAATCTTCTGGTCCCCGCCCGAGCAGAAGGCGTCCGGGCCGGCGCCGGTCAGGATGATGGCGCCGACCGACGTGTCGTCGCGGGCCTGCTCGAAGGCGTCGGAGAGCTCGAACAGCGTCTGGGGACGAAAGGCGTTTCGACGCTCCGGGCGATTGATTGTAATGCGCGCGATACCCTCGGCCCCCTCGTAGATGATGTCGTTGAACTCACCGCGGGCCTCCCATTTTGGAAGTGGCCACGAGCGGAACTCCTCGACGGGGTCGATCGGCGAACCATGGATAACGGTCTCGGGCATAGCCACCACGCTACCGTTCCGTCAGACCGGGGCCATCAGTGTCCCGGGCGAGGCGCGCTCCCCCGAACGGTCCTCGTGGGACCTCAGGCGCTCCGACAGGGTGGCGCGCACGTAGGCCAACGCGGGGTCGTCGAAGCGATTGACGCGCTGGAGCGGATCGTCGCCGAGGTCGTAGAGCTCCCCCTCACTGCCGTCGTGCATCGTGCCGGCTCGGTACTCGGTATAGAGGTGCGCGGTCGTGACGACCGAGCGCACGTGGACGTCGACCCCGAAGAGGGCCGAGTCCCACTCGGTCACGGTGGCGTCGAAGGACCGCGCGAGGGCATCATCGTCATTGACGGGCAGCGACGGACCCTCCACCCACGCGGGAGCGGGCTGGCCCGCCACGGCGAGGAAGGTGGCGGCGAGCGACACCAGGCTGACTGGGGCGTGCACCACGGTCGGCTCGGGCCTGGTCGAAGGGGCGGGACGCCAGATGAGGGGCAGGCGCATCAGACCGTCGACGTGGTAGGGCCCCTTGAAGAGGAGTCCGAAGTCGCCCTGCAGCTCGCCGTGGTCGGTGGTGAAGATGACGTCGACGTCGTTGGCCCACCCCCGCGCCGCGACCGCGTCGAGAACGCGGCCGATCGCCTCGTCGATGAGCTCGACCTCGACGGCGTTGAGCGCGTTCACCTCGCGGACCTGGTCGGAGGTGAGCGTCGCCGGCACCCACTTGGCGGGCGCCTCGTAGTTGCTCACGAGGCGCCCGTCGTACCACGCGCGCCAGTGACGCGCCTTGGCGTCGAGTAACGCCTCGCGCTCGCTCGCGCGCTCGGGATAGTTGACCGGCAGTGCCACCTCGCGCCACGGAATCCGACTCACCTCCGAGCTCGGCGGGTCCCACGGGT
>JAYVZV010000128.1:0-8432 GCA_043782995.1 Acidimicrobiales bacterium
CGGGACCGACGAACCGCCGTCGCCGCGTCCACGCCTTGACGGTTGTGATCGTCTACAAGCTCCTGACCTTCTGGCTCGCGGTGTTCGTGAGAGGGCTGAACGCAGGACTCATTTCTTGGAGGTCCCGTCGGTGAAGCGAGGGGCAGGCCCCAGGGCCGTCGACGGCCACGGACCGATCTGTGGTTGTGCGCGGTTGTCGACCCTCGTTCGGGGACGGCCAGGAACCCTTGTTAATCAGGGACTTTGAACAATTCCGATGAGGTGCTTGACAAGGAAGTGAGTAACCACTTACAATCACACCATGATGGTTTCCACCCGCCAGACGGCCGCCGAACGCAAGGTCGCGGTGCTAGCGGCCGCCATCACCGAGTTCGCCCGCTCGGGCTACGCCGGCACCTCAACCGAGACGATCGCCGCTAGGGCGGGCATCTCCCAGCCGTACCTGTTCCGTCTCTTCGGCACCAAGAAGGACCTCTTTATTGCGACCTACCAGCAGGTCGGCGGCCGGATCGTGCGCGACATGACCCGCGCCGCGGAAGGCCTCACGGGCGAGGAGGCCATGAACGCCATGGGAGGGGCCTACCTCGAGATGATGGCCGACCCCGAGCTCCTCCAGGTCCAGATGCACGGCTTCGCCGCCGCGACGGGCGACCCCGACATTGCGGCCGCCTGTCGCGAGACCTTCGACGTCCTGTGGCACTTCGTGCACGAGAAGACCAAGCTCGACGACGAGATGGTCCGCCAGTTCTTCGCCGAGGGGATGATGATATCGGTGATGTCGGCGATCGACCTGCTGTCGGTATCGGAACATTGGGCCCAATCGATCTGCCCGAACCCCGAGAAGATGGCTGCCCTTATGGCCGCCACGCAGGCCCTACATTCCAGCCGTATCAACAACCAAGAGAAGAAGGACAAGTCAGCATGAGCAATGACTTTTTTTTGCCGTCGCAATCTAGTGATTACTCACAACTAATCCTGCCGTCGTGGAGGAATCCGTCGCGACTCAAGCGCGCCCAACGGGCGGTCCCTCACGGTCCCGAGCTGCGGGAGCACCCGGCCGTTGTCGTTCCGGGACACGGCCACGTCGTGCCCTTGACGGCGCCTCGGCGCGGCGGCGGTTGGGCGGTGCTGATCACCGGTCTCGCCCTCTTCATGGCGTCGCTCGACAATCTGGTCGTCACGACCGCGTTGCCGGTCATCCGCGTGAAGCTCCACGCCGGCCTCTCGGGCCTCGAGTGGACGGTCAACGCTTACACCCTGACCTTCGCGGTGCTGCTGATGACGGCGGCCGCCTTCGGTGAGCGATTCGGACGTCGCCGGATGTTCATCATCGGCATCACCGTCTTCACCCTCGCGTCGGCCGCCGCGGCCACGGCTCCGAGCATTGGTTACCTGGTGGCCGCGCGAGCGGTGCAGGGTGCCGGTGGCGCGATGATCCTGCCCTTGTCCCTGACCCTTCTCAGCGCCGCCGTCTCGCCGCAGCGCCGCACCGCGGCTCTGGGCATCTGGGGGGCAATCGGCGGTGCCGCTGTCGCGCTCGGCCCACTGGTTGGTGGCGCCGTCACGACAGGGTGGTCGTGGCACTACATATTCTGGCTGAACGTGCCGATCGGAGTCGTACTGGCGCCGCTCGCCCTCTGGAAGCTTCGCGAGTCGCGCGGCGTACAGACGAGACTCGACCTCGCGGGCGCGCTGCTGGTCAGTGCCGGGCTCTTCGGGGTCGTGTTTGGCCTCGTACGCGGCAACGCGCACGGCTGGTCCAGTCAGGGCGTCGTGGGATCGTTCGTCGTCGGATCGGTGCTGCTGGCGATCTTCAGTTGGTGGGAGCTACGCGTCGACGAACCGATGCTCAACCTGCGTCTCTTCAAGGGTCGTGCTTTCGCGGCGACCAACGTGACGGCGATGCTCTTCAGCTTCGGGATGTTCGGCTCGATCTTCCCGCTCTCGCAGTTCCTCCAGACCGTCCAGGGCTACTCGCCGCTCGGCGCCGGACTGCGAGTGCTGCCCTGGACCGGGGCACCGATGCTGCTCGCGCCTCTGGTCGGACTTTTGGCCCAGCGCTGGGGTGGCAAGCTGTTGGTGGTGACTGGCCTCTTGTTCCAGGCGATCAGCCTGGCCTGGCAGGCGACGTTGATCACGCCAACGACGCCCTACGTCGACCTCGTCCCGTCGTTCGTGCTCGCCGGCGTCGGGATGACCCTCTTCTTTGTGCCGTTGGCCTCACTAGTCCTCGAGTCGGTGCCCAAGAACCTTGAGGGCGTGGCGTCGGGCACCAACGCCGCATTCCGTGAGCTCGGGGGAGTCCTCGGAATCGCCGTGCTCGGCGCGATCTTCTCCTCCTACGGCGGCTACGCCTCGGGTCAGAAATACGTGCACGGGCTCGGCCCGGCCACCTACGTCGGAGCCGCAGTCGTCCTTGTCGGGGCGTTCAGCGCGATGCTGGTGCCCGGGCGGAGATTCACGCAGAACCGCGCTATCTCAGAGATTGCGAAGAGCGTCGACCAAATCGAGATGCCGCTCTGCTGCGAGGCCGCGGTGATTTGACCGTCGACTGCGACGGGGCCTGAGCCGTTCAGGGTCCCTTGACGGTGGTCGTTGTGGTCGCCGTCGTGGTCGACGTCGTGGTCGACGTCGTGTTGGAGAATGTGGTGGAAGTCGGGATCACTAAGTACCTCGTATTGCCGACCCAGACGACGGCCCGGCCCAGGGGAGTGGCGGCGATGCCCATGGAAGTACGCAGGGAACGCGAGAGCGCGAGGGCGGCGTTGCCCGCGATGCTCAGGGGGTCGGCGCCGAACTGGCCCAGCACGACGGCGTAGGTGAGCACCGTGGTGTGGCCGACCTGTAACTGGATCGCCATCACGTCGCAACCTCCGGCCGGATTGGTGAAGCCCGACTTCACCCCCACGACGCCGTTCGTACCAACGAGCGGCGTGTAGGACTGTAGGACGCCGGCGTAGGGGAGGGTCACGCTCGGCAGTGCCACGATGCTGTCGACGATCGGCTCGGCCGTCATCAGGTCGACGGCCATCATCGCCTGGTCGGTCGCGGTCGAGTGGTCGCCGGGCAAGATCCCCGTGAGGTCGACGTAGTGGGTGTGACGTAGCCCGAGCTTGCGAGCCTCTCGGTTCATGACGCCGACGAAGTTCTTCTGGCTCCAGCCGATCATCGACTGGAGCAGTTGAGCGAAATTGCCGGCCGAGTGCACGAGCAGACCACGAAGCAGCATTCCCTCACACAGCCTCTCGCCGAGGACGATTTCGGCGTTGGACTGGCCGGTCTTGACGTCATGGTGGTAGACGGCCACGTCGTGGGCGGTCACCGTGAGGCAGGGCCCGCGTTGGGGGTAGGTCAGGGGAAGCTTGTGGAGCACGACCCACGTCGTCATCATCTTGGTGAGGCTGGCAATCGGAACGACGGGCTGATAGGGCGAGGCGGCGCCGACGCAGAGCTGAGGGACGGCGACCGCCGCCGTACCCTGACCGGGCCACGCGAATACGGTCCGCCTAGGTGTCGTCGTGGTCGTCGTCGACGATGTCGTTGTCGAGGTGGTGGTCGATGTCGGCACCGTCGTCGTCGTCGACGATGTCGTTGTCGAGGTGGTGGTCGATGTCGGCACCGTGGTCGTCGTCGTCGACGTGGTCGTTGTCGAGTTTGGAACGGGCACGGAACAGGCCACTCCAGTGGCGGAAGTGGCGACCGCGGAACCCTCCAGTAGCGGAGAGAGGCCGAGGACGGTGCAGACTGCGGCCACCAGAAGCGAAACCCGTCGCATCAGGGTCGACAAGCGGCGGTTCACCATGTCCAAGATACAGGCCGGTCGATGCGAAGCGTGCTCGCCCGTGCGTAGAAATTCTCAGCGAGTTCGGGACGACGTGGCGAAGGCGACGACTCGATTCGAGGTCGGAGCGACCAGCAGGTTGTCGCCCAGGCCGGGAGTCGGGAAGTGGTTGGCGACCGGCCCGAGGGTCACTCGTCGACGCACCGTCCCGGTCGCGGGGTCCAGGCCGTAGAGCACACCGTCTTGGCCAATGGACCAGATCAACTTGGCCGCGACGATCGGCGGCCCGCCGCCCGACGTGGCGCTCCAGAGCACGCGGAGCGAAGGCGGATACTGTCCCACGCGCACCGCGACGACGCCTCCCAGGCACGGCAGGTAGACGGTCATTCCAATCCGCGCCGACCCGCCGGCGATGTCCTGGCCGCACGCCGGACCGACGCTCGTTTGACCGGTACCGATTCCGCCGAGTCGGTTCGCGCGGAGCAGGTACACGATGCGGGACTTGCCAGCGATAACCACCTGACCGGTGGGGAGGAGAACGGGCGCCATCGAGAAGTCGAGGTCTGACGCGTTGTCCGAGGCCCACGAGGTCGGAGCGAAGTACTGAACCAGGTGCATCGACGAGGTCAGCTCGAGGACCGAGTCGCTGTAGTCATAGGGTGCGGACGCGTCAGTCACCGAGCCGTTGCCGACACTTACGAAGACATGACCCTTCGCGTCGACGACCGGAGCGGCACCGCCCATCCAGACAGCACCTTCGTGCTGGCCTGCGCCGTGGTCGACCGTGTAGAAAGAGGGCTGTCCGCCGGATTCACTCGTCGCGACGACCGTGCCGTGGTAGTTGCCGCAGTCGCCATAGAGGCCCCCGAATCCAAAGACGACCCGAGCGCCGTCGAGCGTGAGTCCGGTGCGTTGCAGCAGCGCCGCCGGATCCGAGCTCGGTGGGTCGACGGGCCCCGTCTGCACTACGGCGCCGGTCCTGGTATCGAGGCCCACGAGGACGTGTCGTACCCGGCCGGCGACTGCCTGCTCGGAGACGACAAAAATCTCGTGCCGGGCCGAATCGATGACCGGCGTGCCGGTGATGCCGACGGTCGGCGAGATGTTGCCGCAGGGCAGTGACGACGCCGCGGCCGGAGTGCCCACGTGCCTCGCCCAGACGATCGCGCCGGTCTGGGCCGAGAGCGCGTACACCGTGTCGTTCTCGGTCGCCACGTAGACCTGGCCCGACCAGACGAGGGGCTCCCCGTAGAGCATTCCGTCCAGCGCGCTCGACGTCCACTGGGCTCTGCTGGTGCGAATGGAGGTGATTAACGGTGCGGCGCCCGAGCCTCGCAAGTTTCCGTGATAGACGGTCCACTCGGTCGGCGCCGCGGGCGCGCCGTGGGCGGCACCGACGCTGAGTATGGCTCCAACGACGGCGACCGACGTGACGCCAGTCACTAGGCGCCACGCGGACTGCGGGAGGTATCGGGTCGTGAATCGTCTGATGGGGGGAGCCTATCGACGGCCCCTTATTGTGCCTTATTGAACTGGTGTAGAGCACGGTGCCCATTCCCGTGCGGAACCTCGCCACTACGCTCACGTTGAGTGAACGACGAATCAATGGGGACTGTAGTCACCGATCTCAGTTCGACTTTTCCACGTCGGGCCGACGCGCGTCGCCGCTCACGTATCGACCGACAACGTCGCCGGTCGCTGCGATTGCGGTGGGCCGGGGCACTCGCGGTGACGATGGCCATGAACGGACTCACTGCGCTGCCGTCAACTCGGGCCGCTGCCTCGGGACTCGCGCCGTTCACCTCGAGCGTCGTCGCGGTCAGCGCCGCGCAGTTGGGCGCGACTTGGCGTCCCGGTTGCCCGGTCGCACCCGCCCAGTTGCGCCTCCTGCGCCTTGGCTACGTGGACTTCACGGGACGCTCGCGTATGGGCACGATGGTGGTGAACGAGAAGGTCGCCGGTGCGGTCGTGCGGATCTTCGCCGCGCTCTACGCCGACCGGTTCCGGATCCGTCGGATGGTGCCGGCGTCGGTGTTCGCCGGATCGGACCCCTGGTCGATGTCGGCCGACAACACGTCGAGCTTCAACTGCCGCCACGCCGTCGCGGCCGGGCCCCCACAGTGGTCGGCGCACGCCTACGGCGAGGCGATCGACGTCAATCCCGTCCAGAATCCCTACGTGTTCAACGGTGCGGCGCAGCCGCCGGCCGGCCGGGCCTACCTGAATCGTCGTGACTGGCGCCCGGGGATGGCGGTGGCCGGAGGGGCGCTGACGAGCGCCTTCGACTCCGTAGGGTGGTACTGGGGAGGACGATGGAGCGCGTCGCCGGACTACCAGCACTTCTCCGCCACCGGCGGCTGATCCTCCTCGCCGGACTTGGTCTCTCGATACTCGTGTCGACGGGCGTCGGCGCATTTCCGTTGAAGCAAGCCACCTCGCAACTCGCCTCGCGCGCGGCAACCTGCAGCACGCTCGCGGACTCTGTCCCGGGGGCGTCGGGCCACGGCGAGCTGTTGACGGTGATTGCGCCGTCGGCCCGGTCGACGACGGCGGTCTTCCAGATGTACCGGTGGGCGGGGACGTGCTTCGAGTCAGTTGCCGGCCCGTTCGCGGCCTTCGTGGGCATCAACGGGGTCTCGGCCCGTCACCGCGAGGGCGACCGGACGACGCCGATCGGTCTCTTCGGGATCAAGACCACGATGTACGGCGTCGAAGCGAACCCCGGGCTCACCTACCGGTACCACCAGTTCAGGTGCGGGGACTGGTGGGACGAGGACCCACAGACCGTCCTCTACAACCACTTCGTGCACGTAACGTGTGGAACCGCGCCGCCCTTCGCTGGGAACTCCGAGTCGCTCTGGACGAAGGTTCCGGCCTACGACTACTTGGCGGTAATTAACTTCAACACCTCGCCGGTCGTGCCCGGACGCGGCTCGGCGATATTCCTACACGTCTCCAAAGGCTCGCCCACGACGGGCTGCGTGAGCATCGCCCAAGTCCACCTGCTGAGGGTGCTGGAACTCCTGCGCACGGCGCTGCACCCCGTTATCTATATCAACACGAGGGCGGCGCTGCCCGCATGACGGGCCACGGTCGGAGGGCTCGGCCCCGTGGCGTTGAGTGCGGTCAACTTCCGGAGGGAGCATTCCAGCGAATCCGGACGGCGCGCTCGGCTCTGACGTATCCGTGCTCGACAAACCAACGCGCCGAGTCGAAGAGCGCGTCGGCGGCCGGTCGCGACCTGTAGCCGAGCTCCTCGCGCGCCCGTGCGTCGTCGAAGGTCATCGCCGTCGCCGCCATCTTCGCCGCTTCGAGCGGGACCCTCGGCTCGCGCCGCAGCAGATCACCCTCGAGGAACTGCGAGAGACGCCCGGCGACGATCGGGAAGATCGAGGGGAAGCGCCGGCTCGCTGCGGGCAGGCCCGTCGAACGCGAGAGGATCTCCAAGAGGGCGGCCATCGAGATATTTTCGCCGCCGCAGATATAGCTTCGTCCCTGACGTCCTTTCTCGAGGGCGAGCAGGTGCCCGGCCGCGAGGTCGTCGACGTGGGCCACGTTCATCGAGGTGTCGACGTAGCCGGGGATGCGGCCGTTCAGGTAGTCGAGTACCACCCTGCCCGACGGCGTGGGGCGTTGGTCGAAGGGACCCTGGGGCATGGTCGGCAGCACTAGGACGACCGGCGCGCCCTGGGCGGCGAGACGCAGGACCTCGTGTTCGGCCACGTACTTCGTTTGCTTGTAGTTGCCGTGGAGGTGCGCGACGTCGGCGACGTCGTCCTCATTGGAAGGCCGGCCGGACTTTGTCTCCCAGAGTCCCAGCGTCGCGACGCTCGACGTGTAGACGATCCGCTCTACTCCCGCTTCCGTCGCCGCACCGACGACATTTCGACTTCCTTCGACGTTCACGGCGTAGAAACTCGACGGGGCTTTCGGCCAGAATCCAAACTTGGCGGCCAGGTGGAAGCAGAAACGGGCCCCGTTGAAGACGTCGATGAGGCTGGCCTCCGAGGTGACGTCGACGTCGCGCCGCTCGACGTCGAGCCCCACCAGGTTCGACGTCGAGGCGCCGGGCTCGAGCAGAGCCACCACGTGAGCACCGCGAGCGAGCAACGCTCGGGTGACGGCCGAGCCAATGAATCCCGCGGCGCCAGTCACCACGACGCGGTCCCCGCAGCCGAGCTCGAGACTCACGAGGGGACTCTGGTCCGTGACGACGGCGTGCGGCGCAGCGCGCTTTTGGCCATCGTGAGGCCGAACTCGACCAGCCAACCGGGTTTTTTCTCGGTGTCGGTCAAGAGTTCGTCGAGAGCGCCGACGAACAGGTCGATCTCGGGTTCGGCGGCAATGAGGGGCGGCAACAGCTTTATGACGTTCATGTTGTCGGCGGCCACCTGCGTGAGTATCCCGTAGCGCCGAAACAAGGGCACGACGAGGGTCTGGGAGAACATCGCCGTCCGGGTGGCCTCGATCAGGCGCCAGCGCCGTCTGAGGTTCGGCGAGGTCGGCGGTCCGAAGACGACGCCGATCATCTGACCCCGACCACGAATCTCGTCCAGGAACTCGTGGCGGCAGGCCAACTCCTCGAGCTTGGCCCGCCAGACGTCTCCCATTGCGTTGGCGTGCTCGACGGTCCCCTCATCGTCGAACACCG
>JAYVZV010000129.1:0-2805 GCA_043782995.1 Acidimicrobiales bacterium
CATAACGCGGCCATTGCGGGGCCCAAGGGCATCGTGAACTCGATCCTCGTGTCGCTCGTTGCCGGTTGGATCCTGCTCGTCGGGGTGAGTTTCGCAATCCAGCCCGGGAAGTACGCCACGGAGGCCGGCGCCCTCGTCGCCCCGGGGCAGATCTTCGTCGACGCGCTCGGCAAGAGCGGCGGCGAGCTGCTGTTGCTGATCGCCATCGTCGCTCAGTTCCTCTGCGGCATGTCGAGCGTGACGGCGAACTCGCGCATGATCTACGCGTTCTCGCGTGATGGCGCCGTGCCAGGACACCGTATCTGGCACAAGATCAACCCCCGTACCCGGACCCCGACGAACGCGATCTGGTTCGCGACCGTGGGCGCGTTCATCCTGGCGTGCCCCTACTGGTTCAACTACACCGCCTACGCCGCCGTCACCTCGATCGCGGTCATTGGGCTCTACGTCGCGTACATCATCCCGGTCTTCCTGCGGGTGCGCGCCGGCCGGGACTTCCAGGCCGGGCCGTGGAGCCTCGGCAAGTGGGGAGTGCTCAACGGCACGATCGCGACGATCTGGGTGGTCTTCATCTGCCTACTCTTGATGTTGCCCCAGTTGAAGCCGATCAACCGCAACACCTTCAACTACGCGCCGATTGCGGTTCTCGTGGTGATCGGCTTCGCGACCATCTACTGGTTCGCCAGTGCGCGCAAGTGGTTCAAGGGCCCGAAAGTCCAGGGTTCGCCCGAGGAGCTCGCGGCGATCGAGCGCGAACTCATCGTTTAGTCGTCTACGCGACCCCCGCCCGCTTGGTGATTTGCACGGAGCCGGGCGGGGGTTCGTTGCGTCCGGGAGCGACTCAACTCGAGGCGAGGGACGGTCGTCCCGTCGTGTTGTCACGCGACCTTGGCGGAGGCAATCCGACCCGTCACGAGAAAGTGCTGTCGCGATGTCGAGTCACGCGACCGTTGCGGCGCCGATGAAGGGACGAGAATGTCGTTTGGCGAAGTGATGGAAGACCCCGGTCCCTGTTGGCGCGACCTGGCCGACGTCCTCTCGGCGGGCATCTCGAGGGTCCTGATCTACGGGCCCGCAGGAACGGGCAAGACCTTCGCGGCGCTGCACTACGGCGTTCTGGCGGGCCAGGCCGAGCGGCTGGTATGCACCGAGGACCTGACGTCGGGCGAGATCACCGGCACCTGGATGCCGGTCGGGGAGAACCGTTGGGAGTGGCGAGAGGGTCCCGCGATCCGGGCGTGGCGAGGTACCGGGGGAGTAGGAGGACGCCTGGTGGTGGATGAGATCGACCGCGCCTCGGGTGACGCGCTAAGCACGTTGTTGGCGATGACCGACTCGCCGGAGTCGGCTCGGTGGCGCAATCCCGAGACGGCGGAATGGGTACGTCCTGGCCCGCAGTTCTCCGTCGTCATGACGTCCAACATCGAGGATCTCGGCGATATTCCGTCGTCACTACGCGACCGGTTCCCGGTGAGCATCCGGGTCGATCGTCCCCACCCGGCGGCGGTGGCGAGTCTCAGTGCTGACCTGCGCGCCCCCGCAATCGCCGGCTCACTCGGACCCACGAGTCGCCGAGTGTCGCTGCGGTCCTTCTACGCCTTCGACGAGCTGCGACGCCACTGCGGGGCGACCCGGGCCGCGCACCTGATCTTCGGAGTAGATGAGGGCAATAGTGTGCTGGACGCCTTCGCCATCTCCACGCTCTAGTGGCGGTCGTCCATCCAGAACTGGTCACCGGTCGAGAAGACGGTTTTGAGGCAAGGGCGTGGACGGTGACGCCGGGTTCGACGGCCCGAGGCCACGCCAGCTGCAACCTCACGGACCGGATCCTCGAAGTGCCCCTCGGCGTCGACGCCGTCTCGCGGGTCGTTCGATCCCACGAGTTGATGCACGCGAGGGTGAGCCCCCATGTGCTTCAGCACTACGACGGCCTGAACGAGATCTCGCCGCGCGCGCTCGAGTGCGCTGAGGAGTTGAGGATCAACACGCTCGTTGCGCGACTGGGCTTCGACGTGGCCCTGCTGCGCGACGGATCGGAGAAGAGTGGCGCTCGAAGTCTGGCCGAAGCGAACGACTGGTCCGAGGCGGTCTGCTTCCTGCTGGCGGTGCTCGGAACCGGAGCAGAGAAGGAGTACCTGGCCGGTATCCGCCAGGTTCGACCGACGTGGATGCCGGCGCTGCGCGCCGTGCGAAAGCGCGCGCTGGCCCTAATGGCGGGCTTCTCCACGACGAGCCTCGGCGCGACTCGCCTCAACGCCGAGCAGTGGCCGTCCGGGTACTTCGACGCGACTGTCGTCCTGGCGCGGATCCTCACTCAGACAATGTCTGCTCGGCCCCCGAGCACGCCCGACGAGCTGCGCCTATTCCGCCGGTCGCTCGAGCCCGGTGGCCGCCGGCCGCCCTCGGGCCGATTCGCGCCGCTCACCTTCGACGCGACAGTGCCGATGTCAACCCGTCCACGCAGCGCCGGCGTCCGCCGGGCGCGACCACGTACTTCTGGGGTGGTGATGCGCTACCCGAGCCGGCTACTGACTGATGACCACAAGCGGGCCTTTGCGCAACGGGTGAGTTGCCACGGGGGGATCGTTATCATCGACCAGTCCGGCTCGATGGACATTGACGAAGCGACAATGGCCGCGCTGCTGCGTGTCGCCCCCGACGCGATGGTCGTCGGCTACAGCCACCGCCCCGGCGACGTCGGAGGGACCGCGAACGCCTGGCTCCTCGCGGATCGGGGCGTCGTCGCGACGAGCGTGCCGTCGGGCAACGTGGGCAACGGTGTCGACGGTCCGGTACTGCGCTGGG
>JAYVZV010000130.1:0-2801 GCA_043782995.1 Acidimicrobiales bacterium
GCGGCGACCACGTCGTCGGCCCACTTGGCGAGGCAACGGCCCCGGAAGTACGCCCGGGTGGTCTCTGGCGGCATGGTCATGGCCCACTCGGCCTGCGCCTGGGTGACCAGCTCCTCGAGGCCGAGCTTGGCCGACAGCGAGCGCTCGGCCCGCATGTCGTGGTACTGCAGGTCGATGGCGAGCAGCTTCGCGTCGCCCCATGCGAGGCCGTGGCGCTCGGCGAACGTGTCGAGCAGCTTGCGCTTGGCGACCCAGTCGACCTGGGCGGCGACCGTGGCCGGATCGGCCTCGAGGCCGGCCAGCACCGCCTCCCAGCGCGCGAGCACGTCGGCGCCGACTGCCTCGCCAACGCAGTCGAGCCCGCGCTCGCGCTCGTACTTCTGCGCTCGCTCGAGCAACTGCCACTGCACCTCGAGCGCGGTCATCCGGCGTCCGTCGCGCAGCGGCACGGTCTGGCGCAGGGTCGGGTCTTGACTGACCGCGCGGATCGACGACACGGGCTGCGACAGCGCGAGGTCGGTGCCGAGCGCGTCGTCCTCGATCATCGCGAGGATGATGGCGCTGGTGCCGACCTTCAGGTACGTGGCGACCTGCGCGAGGTTCGCGTCGCCGACGATGACGTGCAGGCGCCGGTACTTCGTGGCGTCGCAGTGCGGCTCGTCGCGCGTGTTGATGATGGGGCGCTTCAACGTGGTCTCGAGGCCGACCTCCTCCTCGAAGAAGTCGGCTCGCTGGCTGAGCTGGTAGGGCACGTCGCGCACGCCGACCCCGGGCAGCTCGCTGCCGATCTTGCCCGCACCGCAGAACACCTGGCGGGTGACGAAGTGCGGCGTGACCTGGCTGACGATGCGGCCGAACGGCGTCTCGCGAGCGATGAGGTAGTTCTCGTGGCAGCCGTAGCTGTTGCCCTTGCCGTCCGAGTTGTTCTTGTACACGACGATCTCGGCGCCCTCTGGCAGGTACCGGCGAGCGGCGATCATCGAGCGCTGCACGATGAGCTCGGCCGCGCGGTCCCACTGGACGATCTCGAGCGCGTCGCGACACTCGGGAGTGGAGATCTCCGGGTGCGCGTGGTCGACGTAGTAGCGCGCGCCGTTGGTCAGCACCGCGTTGACGAGGTGCGTCTCGACCTCGGGCGGCAAGGCGCCGTCGACCAGGAACCCGCGGGCGTCGTTCGCCGGCGACTCGTCCTCGAAGTCCCAGGTGATCTTTCGCTCGAACTGACCCGTGTACGCGTTGACCAGGATCGACGAGGCCGTGATCGGGTTCGACTCCGCGCCACGCACGACGATGCCGTACTCGGTCTCGATGCCGCACACCTTGGGCAGGGCCACGGATCGACCCTAGCCCTGCCGGATCGAATCGGTGGTGCGCAGCACGTTGGCGCTACAGGTACTGCCCGGTGGCGACGCGCTCGATGGCCCGGCCACCTTCTGGGGCGTCCTTCTCGGCAGTGACGAGCGTGCGGATGAACACGATCCGCTCGCCCTTCTTGCCCGAGATCTTGGCCCAGTCGTCCGGGTTCGTCGTGTTCGGCAGGTCCTCGTGCTCCTTGTACTCCTGCTTGATCGAGTCGAGCAGATCCTGCGTCGACACACCGCGAGCGCCGCCGGCGATGACCCGCTTGATGGCCAGCTTCTTCGCCCGGCGAACGATGTTCTCGATCATTGCCCCCGACGAGAAGTCCTTGTAGTACAGGATCTCCTTGTCGCCGTTCTGGTAGGTGACCTCGAGGAAGCGGTTCGCGTCGTCGTCGCGGTACATCTCGTCGACGGTGGCCTCGATCATCGCCGCGACCGCGGGGTCGGCACCGTGGTGGCGCGACACCTCGTCGGCCGACAGCGGGATCTCGGTCGTGAGGTAGCGGGCGAAGATCTGGCGAGCGGCCACGCGGTTCGGCCGCTCGATCTTGATCTTCACGTCGAGGCGCCCCGGGCGCAGGATCGCGGGGTCGATCATGTCCTCGCGGTTGGAGGCGCCGATGACGATGACGTTCTCGAGGCGCTCCACCCCGTCGATCTCCGACAGCAGCTGCGGCACGATCGTCGTCTCGACGTCGCTGGACACCCCCGAGCCGCGGGTCCGGAACAGCGAGTCCATCTCGTCGAAGAAGACGACGACCGGCGTTCCGTCAGAGGCCTTCTCGCGCGCGCGCTGGAAGATCAGCCGGATGTGCCGCTCGGTCTCCCCGACGTACTTGTTCAGCAGCTCGGGGCCCTTGATGTTGAGGAAGTAGCTCTTCTCCGTCGACTTGCCGGTGCGCTCGGCGACCTTCTTGGCCAGCGACGCCGCGACGGCCTTCGCGATGAGCGTCTTCCCGCACCCCGGGGGGCCGTAGAGCAGGACGCCCTTCGGCGGCCTGAGCTGGTGCTCCCTGAACAGGTCCGGGTGCAGGTAGGGCAGCTCGACCGCGTCCCGGATCTGCTCGATCTGACGGGCGAGGCCACCGATGTCCTCGTAGGCGATGTCGGGCACCTCCTCGAGCACGAGGTCCTGGACCTCGGCCTTCGGGATGCGCTCATAGACGAACCCGGACCGCGGGTCGAGCAGCAGCGCGTCGCCGACCCGGATCGGCTCCCCCGTGAGGGACTCGGCACGACGGCACACGCGCTCCTCGTCGGCGTGCGCCACGACGAGGATGCGGTCGTCGTCGAGGAGCTCCTTGACCATCACCACCTCGCCGACCCGCTCGTAGCCGCAGGTGGCCACGACGTTGAGGGCCTCGTTGAGCATGACCTCGCGGCCGGGGCTGAGCGTGGCGGGGTCGACGTTGGGGCTCACCGCGACACGCATCTTGCGAC